>NZ_JBHNYT010000021.1:0-55794 GCF_054960575.1 Pseudoalteromonas sp. PSi26
AACTTTATCAGAGGACACTTTCCTCTTTTAATGAGCAATGTATGTCCTCTTATTTATTTTTAATATTAATAACAAATCCTGTAACACATTGCGAGTATTAAACTTTAAGTCGGGCTGTTAATTAACAACAGGCAGAAAAGGGGAAAGTGTCCTCACTTTCTGACTTAGGAGGAAAAACGCCATCGCTTTAGTAAATGCAGTCATTAAAATTTAAAATGAAAACTAAAGGCCTCTTAAAATTATTTTACTGCCACTAAAAAGACTGCAGTGATAATATAAGTAACCGCTTTAAATACAATTATTTGTGTAAGGCAATTATAAAAGTTTATTTTTGGCGGGTGGAAGATGTAAAAAGGGGGAGATGAATTATTGCTAAACGCGCCTGCCTGCTTGTGAAACGGGCAAACACGTTTAATACGAATTTATTTGGATTTTTTTGCTTCAAGCGCTTCTATCTCACTCCAGATTTTTTCGGCTTCTTCGCTTAACATGGCGTAGCTTTTGATGTCGCCTTTACGCTGAGCTTGCATGCCTTGCTCTAATTTGGCGTCGTACTCTTTGCGTAACTTTTTTGTAGGGTCTGATTTGAATATCGAAAACATGGGACTCGCTTAATTTTATAAAAGTGATAGCACTACCATACGCTACAAACAGCTAAAAAGTTCTTTTAGCAGTAAGGCATTTACCTTGTTAAATTAAAATAAGGTAAGTGAATTATTTGCTATGCTGCGGTTACTAAACGGTTTTATAGCTCAGGCTCTAGGCGTTTTATACCTTGGCCATCTAGGCCTAAATAAATATAACCATCAGCACCTTGGGCTAAACTTCTTACGCGGCCAATGCCTTCTAATATTTTCTCTTGGCTTATTAACGTGTTTTTTTCAAGCGTAAGTGCGCTTAAAAACGAAAACTTCATAGACGATAACAGCACTTTACCTTTTAATTTAGGGTATTTGTCGCTGGTGACGAATAGCATGTCTGATGGTGCAATAGATGGTGTCCATTGTGATGTTGGCGATTGCATGCCTTCTTTTGTTTGCAGGTCTGTAAATGACGTGCCGCTGTAATTTACGCCATAGCTAACTACCGGCCATCCGTAGTTTAATCCTGGTTTTATTAAATTAAGCTCGTCACCGCCTCGAGGGCCATGTTCGTGAGCCCAAAGTAGATTATCTTTTGCATCAAACCACATGCCTTGCGGGTTTCGATGTCCGTAAGACCAAACAGCGTGTTTAGCGTCTGTTTGTTTTACAAAGGGATTATCTGTTGGAATACGCCCATCTAAATGAAGACGATAAATTTTGCCCCCATCACGACTAAGATCTTGCGGGTTTAGGTCGCGCGAACCACGATCCCCGATCGAAAAATAAACATAACCTTGTTTATCAAACACAATACGACTGCCGTAGTGCTGACCTTTTGTACTGTTATGCTCACCTTTGTATAAAACGTGTGGCTCTAATAGCTGAGTATGATCATCACTTAATTTTGCGCGCATTAATGCAGTGTTACTACCAGTGCCTTTGCCTTCAGCGCTTGAGTAAGTAAGGTAAAGCCATTGACTATTTTTATTATCGGTATGCAGTGCTAAATCAAGTAAACCGCCTTGGCCGTTAGCATCTATATCGGGCAATCCTTTTACTTGAATAAGCGTTGAGGTGTTTTTACGTAATAAAAATAGTTTTCCACTTCGCTCCGTAATTAATAAATCACCGTTTGGTAGTGCTTCGATTGCCCAAGGAATACTTACACCTTCTGCAACGTCTACTGCTTTTACATTAAGCGGCAAACTCGGCAGCTTTTTAAAATCAACTGCATTTACTGACATTGTAGGCAGCGTCAATAAAACGACCATTAGCACGGCACCTTTAAAAGAATGTGTATATCTTTTTGATTTTATATTGAGCATGTTATTTTCCAAAATTAATCAACTTAGGTTTACGTTAGCACGAGCTGTAAAAATTAGCTAAGCGTTGCGATAAGTGAAAATGCTTTAATTTTAGCTAGTTACATATATCACTCACACAGTATTAGAAATAGTAAGCTCACTCAGTAAAGTATATTTTTTATATTTTATTTAGTTTTGAAATACGTTTATAAATTGAGTTTAGTTTGTTTTTTGTTCGTAGTTTTTAACAAAAATAATGGAATAAACACTCTATTAGGGTTGAAAACTTGAATTTTCAGCGTACACTTGTGCGCTGAAGTTTGAGCTTACACTTGTATGCTCAAATAATTAAGGTTCTGATTTGTGCTAACCCTCAGTTCGTGCAAACCATTGAGCAATAAACCAATATAGAGATTTTATTACAATGTTTACGCAGGCATTAAACCAATTTTCAACGTGGTTTTTACACCATCAAACGTTTGCAGGTTACATAGAGCCAATAATGCAAGTGTTTAAACCTGCTTGGCGTGCAGGGCAATTTAGAGCACAACTGATGAATTCAGACTCATTGAATGGTGAATTTTTGAGTTTGCAGCTAAAACCAAGCAAACAATGGCCCGCGCATACCGCAGGGCAGCATGTTAGTTTGACCATTGAAATGAATGGACGATTATTAACGCGCGTTTTTACAGTTGCTTCAAGCGTTAAATATTTCAACGAAACGGGGTTTATACGTTTGTTAATTAAAACAAGCGAACAAGGACGATTTACCGGTTTATTTAAGAACAAAGCAAAAGCGGGAACATGGTGCAATATATCGGCTGCATCGGGTGAGTTTGTATTTAAAAATACACATACTCCTGCCACATTAATAGCTGGTGGATCTGGTATAACGCCGATGCTAGCAATGCTTGACGATTACTTAGCGCAAACAACCAAAGCAGTAAATTTGGTGTATTACGCAAAATCGGGCGAACATCAATGTGTTGATGAGTTGCGTGAATTAGCCACACAATTTAGTCATTTTTCATTTTTATTGTTAACACGTGAGCAGTCGAGCGACATTACTAGCAATATTAAACATTGGGAGAATCCAGATATATATTGCTGTGGGCCACTAGGGTTTATGCAAACAGTGCAAGAGTTTGCTAAAAGACATGATCTTAATTACTACCAAGAAGCGTTTGGGTTAGCGTTACCCCAAGTAAACAATGAAGATCAGTTTACTGTAAAAGTGAACAGCCAAGCTCACATTGTTGAAGGTAATGATGTACTACTTAGCCAGTTTGAAGTTAAAAAATTACCGGTAAAGCGTGGCTGCGGAATTGGTATTTGCCATCAGTGCCAATGTATTAAAAAGTCGGGAATAGTACGTAATTTAAAAACAGGTGAAATGTCAGATAACGGTGAGCAATTAATCCAGCTTTGTATAAGCCAACCTGTAAGTGATTTGGAGTTAAAATTATGAAAAACATAAACTTTGATCAGCTGGCAAGCGATTTAGATACTATAAAAATGAATACGCTTGCCAAAGTAGGACAAAAAGATGCTGACTACATTCGCTCTGTCGTTCGAAAGCAAAGGTTATGTGAGTGGAGTGGGCGAATACTATTAATGCTTGGATTTATTCAGCCTTTACTTTGGGTTGCCGGTGTTTTGTTACTGGCTTTGGCTAAAATTCTCGATAATATGGAAATTGGCCACAATGTTATGCATGGTCAATACGATTGGATGAACGACAAACAGCTTAACTCTCAGCAATACGAATGGGACATAGCCTGCGATGGCCAAAGCTGGCATCGGGTTCACAATTTTGAGCACCACACTTACACTAACATTATTGGTAAAGACCGTGATTTTGGTTACGGGTTGTTACGTTTGAGTGATGATTTTAAGTGGCGTTTTAAAAATGTGTGGCAGTTTTTTACTTACATAAATTTAAGTGTCTTGTTTCAGTGGGGTGTGTCGTACCATGAGCTAGCAGCAGAGCGTGTTTTTATAGGTAAAAAGAAAGAAAACCGTGAAGGGCAAGTGTCGCATACCACATTAAAACAGCGCTTTTTTAGCAAAGGCGCTAGGCAGTTAATTAAAGATTATGTGATATTTCCGTTATTAGCAGGGCCTTTATTTTTGTGGGTGATAGCGGGTAATTTATTAGCAAATTTGCTTCGTAACTTATGGACGTCGACAATTATATTTTGTGGCCACTTTACTGAAGACACCGAAACGTTTAAAGAGCAAGACTGTATAAATGAGACACAAGGCCAGTGGTATTATCGTCAAGTATTGGGCTCGTCTAATATTAAAGGATCAAATTGGTTTCATATTCTAACGGGGCATTTGAGTTGCCAGATTGAGCACCACTTATTTCCGGATATGCCGTCGTCGCGTTATCAAGAAGTGGCACCTCAGGTACAAGCGGTTATGCAAAAGCACGGCATTGATTACCATACTGGCGGATTTTTTAAACAATATGGCTCGGTGTTAAAGCGAATTATTAGATACTCGTTTAAATAGCGATAGGCCTGCGTAAAGCGCTTTAAAAATTTAAAACATAAACCGGCATGTGTTAGCGCACATGCCGGTTTTTTGCTGTTGTGATTAATTAACATACAGTGAGTGTTGTTTTTTCTTATTGTTAATCAAAAATCCGTAACTTTAGCTATGGTTAATTGATGTGTGATTGTCATACAATGGAGAAAAATAGACCACACAAGAGAGATTAAAATGGCCGCATTTGGTACTGTGTTTATGCCACAGATGATTCAAGCTCGTTTTTCAGATAATCAATGGAGCGAAACCTCAGTTGTTCCATGCGATAAGCTTGAGTTTCATGCTGGTGCACACGTTCTTCATTATTCAAGCACCTGTTTTGAGGGCTTAAAAGCATTTCGTCATGACGATGGGTCTGTTTATATTTTTAGAATGGATGCAAACATAGCACGTATGCAGCAAAGCTCTGCACTTTTAAGCTTGCCAAGTTTTGATGGCGATATGCTTAAAACGATGATTATTGATATTGTTCGCCAATATGCCGATGAAACCCCATTACCGCCTGGCTCTATGTATATTCGCCCAACACATATAGGCACAGAAGCGGCAATTGGTAAGGCGGCAGCTCCTTCAATGAGCTCATTGTTGTACACTTTACTTTCACCCGTAGGTGATTATTTTGCTGGTGGTGCTACGGCATTACGTGTGTTACTTGAAGAAGATGGTATGCGCTGTGCACCTCATATGGGCATGGTTAAAAGCGGCGGTAACTACGCCAGTGCGCTTGGCCCAATTAGCGCTGCACGTAAACAGTATCAAGCAGATCAAATATTATTTTGCCCAGGTGGTGATGTACAAGAAACGGGCGCTGCAAACTTTATTTTGATTGATGGCAACGAAATTATAACCAAAGCGCTCGACTCCACCTTTTTACACGGCGTGACGCGTAATAGTATTTTAACGATTGCTAAAGATTTAGGCATGACTGTGAGCGAACGTAATTTTACAGTGGCTGAACTTTTAGAGCGTGCTGAAAAACCAGGCACAGAGGCTGCGCTTTCAGGTACTGCTGCGGTATTAACGCCAGTGGGAACGTTTATTCATAACGATAAAGAATATAAAGTAGGCACAGGAGAGCCTGGGCCAACAACGGCACGTTTGCGCCAAGCATTGAACGACATTCAATGGGGTAAAAGCGAAGATAAACATGGATGGTTAACTAAAGTGGTATAGCGTTAAATACCCACGTTACTCGCACCAAAAAGCCACCTAATTAAGGTGGCTTTTTGGTGCGAGTAACTTTATTAATTTATTAAAATTTTATTTTTCCGATTAATATATCTTTAAACATAACCCAGTCTCCCCACAAACTATAAAATGGGTGTTTAAATGTAGCTGGTCGGTTTTTTTCAAAAAAGAAATGCCCAGCCCACGCAAAGCCATAGCCAATAATGGGTAGCAGCCACAATAGCGCAAATTTTTGACTTAATAATGCGGTAATAATAACCATAAGTACTAATAAGCTACCTATAAAATGCAAACGCCTGCAGGTTACGTTGCGATGCTCCTTTAAATAATAAGGGTAAAAAGCTTTAAAACTGTTGAAACTGGGCTCTTTTTTTTTCATAAATCACGCTTTATTTTTATTGTATGTTTTTACTATTAAAGCGTAAGTTTACACTTGTTTACAGCGATAAATGGCACTTAACGCATCTTAATAGACATAAGCTTAAAAAACTCATAAGTTATTACTACTACTTAATAAATAAAAAGAACACACATTATGTTACTTAAACGTACTCTTGCCTGTGCTGTATTATTGGCACTCAGTGGCTGTTCAGAGCCAACCAATACATCAGATCAAAAAGAAGTAAAATCATCTATGAATCAAGTTAACTCAGTCGTGTATCCCGAAACCAAAACAGGGGATGTAGTTGATACCTATTTTGGAGAAAACGTGGCCGATCCTTATCGTTGGTTAGAAGACGATATGAGTGCAGAGACTGCTGATTGGGTAAAAGCGCAAAATACGGCTACTTTTTCATACTTAGAACAAATCCCTTACAGAAACAAGCTCAAAGAGCGCCTTGAAAAGCTGATGAATTACGAAAAAATAGGTGCGCCATTTGAAGAGGGCGGCTACACCTACTTTTACAAAAACGATGGCTTGCAAAATCAATATGTTTTATACCGCAGCAAAGGTGGTGAAGCGCCAGAGGTATTTTTAGATCCTAATAAATTTAGCGACGACGGTACAACGTCTATGTCGGGTTTATCGTTTTCTAAAGATGGTAGTTTATTAGCGTATCAAGTTTCTGAAGGTGGCAGTGATTGGCGTAAAATTATCGTTATTAATACAACGACTAAAGAGCAGGTAGAGCAAGCTTTAGTTGATGTGAAATTTAGTGGTATTGATTGGCTAGGTAATGAAGGATTTTACTACTCTAGCTACGACAAGCCAAAAGGTAGTGAGCTGTCGGCTAAAACAGATCAACATAAAGTGTATTACCATGCTTTAGGTACATCGCAGGATGACGATCGTGTTGTATTTGGCGACAGCGAGGCGCAAAAGCATCGTTACGTTGGCGCCGATGTGACAGATGATGGCAAGTACTTGCTAATATCGGCCAGTGTTTCAACGTCTGGAAACAAACTTTTTATAAAAGACTTAAGTAAAGAAAATAGTGATTTTGTTACTGTTGTTGGTAACGCAGATTCAGATACTTCTGTAATTGATAACGACGGCAAAAAGCTTTATTTAGTTACAAATTTAAACGCACCAAACAAAAAAGTGGTTACGGTTAATGCAAATGATCCGGCGCCTGAAAATTGGGTCGATTTTATTCCAGAGACCGATAACGTACTTAACCTAAGCAAAGGCGGGAATACCTTTTTTGCTAATTACATGGTGGATGCAATTTCGCAGGTTAAGCAATACAACAAGCAAGGTGAGTTAATACGTGAAATTAGTTTACCAGGCGTAGGGAGTGCACGTGGTTTTCGTGGTAAAAAAGATCAAACAACGCTTTATTACTCGTTTACTAACTATAAAACCCCAGGGACTACTTTTTCGTTTGATGTAAGCACTGGCGAGTCAAAGGTCTATCGTGAATCGGCAATCGATTTCAACAGTAATGATTACACCTCTGAGCAAGTTTTTTATACCTCAAAAGACGGTACAAAAGTGCCGATGATCATCACTTATAAAACGGGTATAAAATTAGACGGTTCAAACCCGACTATTTTATACGGTTACGGTGGTTTTAATGTAAGTTTAACGCCAAGTTTTAGCCCCGTTAACGCGCTTTGGCTTGAACAAGGTGGGGTGTATGCCGTTGCTAATATTCGTGGTGGTGGTGAATACGGTAAAGACTGGCATAACGCTGGTACAAAAATGCAAAAACAAAACGTGTTTGACGACTTTATTGCCGCGGCAGAGTACTTACAAGATAAAAAGTACACCTCTAAAAAGCGTTTAGCACTGCGCGGTGGTTCAAATGGTGGTTTATTAGTCGGTGCGGTGATGACGCAGCGACCTGACTTATTTCAAGTTGCATTACCAGCGGTAGGCGTACTTGATATGCTGCGTTACCATACATTTACAGCGGGCGCTGGTTGGGCATACGACTACGGTACTAGTGAGCAAAGTAAAGAAATGTTTGAATATATAAAAGCATACTCGCCACTTCACAATGTTAAAGCAGGCGTTGAATATCCTGCCACTATGGTAACAACCGGTGATCACGATGATCGTGTGGTGCCATCTCATTCATTTAAATTTGCTGCTGAATTACAAGCTAAGCAGGCTGGAAATAACCCTACACTTATTCGTATTGAAACAAATGCGGGTCATGGTGCGGGCACACCAACCAGCAAAGTTATAGATTTATACGCAGATATGTTTGGTTTTACGCTATATAACATGGGTGTTAAAGAGCTATAAAACGCGTTAACGTTACCTTGTTTTAAAATACAAAAGCCGAGTAAATTTACTCGGCTTTTTATTATCTGTATTTTGGAGTCAAAAACCTGCTTATTAACTACTGCGCAGGCAAAAATAATCGCTGATAGGTTTTATATGCGTATTCATCACTCATACCACTTAAGTAGTCACAAATAATGCGCATGCCTTGATTATGTTTTTGAGCCTCAATATATTGCGCTTGCGTTGTCTCGGGTAACAAGCGAAGCGGATCGCTTGCAAACGCTGTAAACAATTCAATCAGTAGGTTTTGCCCTTTAAACTCAATCTGTTGCATTTCAGGGTCGCGAATTAAGCGTTGAAATACAAAGTGCTTGAGTATGTGTAGTACGCTTTCATACTCTGGGTGCAACTTAGCAGTGTATTTTAAAATAGGGCATTCAAATGCTTCGTTTTGTATGTCTAAATGAATGTGAATAATGAAGGTGTTTACCAGCTCACCTATGGCGTCTTTTCGTTCAAAATCATTTTTTGAAAATAGTCGAGATGTTAACGTTTCAAGCAAGGTATTCAGCCACTCAAAATTAAGCGCTTGCAAGTGGGGAAGTGCGTGCGTTTGCCAGTCATCTAATGTCAAAACACGGGTTGCAATGGCGTCTTCTAAATCGTGCACGGCGTATGCTATATCGTCGGCATGTTCCATTATGGCGCTGTCGAGGGATTTATAAAGTGTTTTAGCGCGGTGTTTATCTATTGTTGCGTGGGTATTTAATAACGTTCTGTCGTTTTGGCTTAATGGTTCAACAATCCAGTTAAATATGTGTGCGTCGTCTTGATATAACCCTTTTGCTGGGCGCCAATCATCGGCTTTGATAAACGCACGTGAGATATGCGTATCAGGTATGGTGTGCCACAATTCGTTTATAAATGCTGGGTATTTAATAAACCCGAGTAATGTACGGCGTGTAAGGTTCATACCATAACCATTACTGTAGGGCTCTAGCTTAGCAACAATTCGTAAAGTTTGAGCATTTCCTTCAAAGCCACCATGGTCTCGCATCATATAGTTAAGAGCAATTTCACCTCCGTGGCCAAATGGTGGGTGGCCGATATCGTGCGCCAAACAGAGTGTTTCGAGTAAACCGGTTGATGGAAAATGGATAAAATCACTATGTTGTGTCTTTAAGTGCCTTAAAATACCAGTACCAATTTGTGACACCTCTAACGAATGAGTGAGACGGGTACGGTAAAAGTCGTTTAGGCCAATCCCCATAATTTGTGTTTTAGCTTGTAAGCGCCTAAATGCAGCGGCATGAATAATTCTTGAGCGGTCAACCTGCCAGGGAGATCGGTTGTCGTTAGGTCTGTGTTTATATTGCTCTATTATTCTATTTTGCCAAACTTTGTCCATACTGCTCAATCACCATTAAACCTGTTTAGTGTTTAGTATACCCATGCACTTATAAATTGCGAATGAACATATTTTTGTAATTCGCGTTTATATAGTGGCTTAGGTATAATAAAGGTTCGTATGTGTGTGTAGTTACCATACATAAATAGTTGTTTGAATGAGACGATACATGCTTAAGATTATCTTTCAGTTTTTGTTATCCATCCTTTTTATATGGGCACTTACGTACCCATTTATACAAAGCGATGAAACCGATAGTGCAGATCAAACCACCAGTGAACAACCTAAAAAAGTGAAGAAAAAAGAAAAGCCGCTACACAATGTAACGTTGCCTAAATTTTCTGAATTTACGGATGTAAAAGAAAAAAAACGCGCATTTTTTGATTTTATTCGCCCTCATGTCGAGGCTGAAAATACAAAAATACTACAACAACGTGCCAAGTTAGAAATAGCCCGCATGATGCTTGAAAACAACCTATCGCTTGAAGAAAAACAAAACAAAGATATTGTTAAAATCCTAAAACAATATGGTTTACCTGAAGCGGTTAACACACTTGTGCTAACTCAGGCTTTACGCCGTGTTGATATTATTCCTAAAGAAATGGCGCTAATGCAAGCTGCTAATGAGTCGGCTTGGGGCACTTCGCGATTTGCTCAAATTGGTCTGAATTTTTTTGGTCAGTGGTGTTACTCAAAAGGATGCGGTATGGTGCCAAAACGCCGTAACACTGGAGCAGCGCATGAAGTCGCTGCATTTAAATCTGTTCGTGCTGCGGTAAGCTCTTATTTTAGAAATATAAATACTCACGGCGCTTATAAAGAGTTACGGGGCATACGTGAAAACCTGCGCCGTGAAAAAAAACCAGTATTAGCAACCAAACTAACTCATGGTTTGATGTCTTACTCTGAGCGAGGCGAGGAATACATTGAGGAGTTAAATACGATGATTAGACAAAACAGAGCTTATTTTGATGAATAAAGATATGACAGGTTACTTTTACGCGAGTTTACTTTTTTTGTTGAGCTTAAGCGCATTTAACGCCAACGCCAGAGAGTTTGTAATGTCGTACGATGGGTTTTATGACCGTTTAAAAGTAGTTAATAAGGGGGATTTTCAGTATGCCCGTGTCAACTTTTACATAAGCGACATTGCTACTAACGAGGCATGCGCAATAAAAAACGGAACCATTTTAACAGAGAATAACGAGTATCCCCTTAACTTCACTGATAGCGCACAGCTGTTGTTGCCTTTTGATAAACAACTTGATTCAGATAAAGCCGTTATTGTTATAGAGCCACAAAACCCTGAACATGATTGTCAGTTAAAGCTACAAATAGAAGCTAACGAGTTTGACGATTTAGCCTTTTCAAAACATGCGTTATATACCATTAACGAGGAGCTAGATGAATTACTAACTGATTTGTCAGGCTTTTTTGTTAGTAAGCTAATGTGGTTTTTATTACCTGAGCAAAAAGGTGTGGCGGTTACCTTTAAAAACCCAATAAGCATTAATGATGAAAACGTAAGCTGCGAGGAATCGATTTGTTATTTTGATGTTGACGATAATTGGGAAGAGGATGAGCAGTCGTTTGGTGATATTAGTAATGTACTAAAAGTAACCCCATGGATTGCAAAGTAACAGTAAACGTTGCAATGAACTATTAAAAAAAAAGCGGCATTAGCCGCTTTTTTAAATTTTAAGAGGAGCAGAGGAGTCGCGCTGCATTAGCGTAGGCTCAAAAAAACGATTTATTTTAATATTTTTTGTTTGGTATACATCTTTTAGAACGAGTTTTGCGGCCATTTCACCCATTTTACCTACCGGGTTATCAATCGTTGTTAGTGTCGGGTAGAGGTAGTTTGCAAATATCACGTTATCAAATCCGACTATCGATAAATCGTTGGGTAGGTGATAGCCGTGCTCTCGAGCATATTTCATCGCACCCGACGCCATTTCGTCGTTTGCGCACACAAGAGCGGTAAAATTTAGCTTACTATTAATGAGCTGCTCAAGCGCTGAGCTTCCGCCGGTTTCGTTGAAGTCACCTTCAAAATAGAGCGATGGGTCAAACGTTATATTGGCTTCTTCGAGTGCTTGTTTATGGCCAGCTAAACGGTTTGCAGCATCGGCCTTAAACTGAGGACCTGCAATATAAGCAATTTCGGTATGGCCTTGTTCTAACACCGATTTAGTTGCTAAATAACCGCCTAGTTTGTTATCTAAGCTAATGCAGTGCTCTTTGAGTTCTTCGACGTAGCGGCTCATTAAATAAACAGGCGTTGTGCCTCTACTGAGCGATATCAGGTATTCGTCGGTCACTGCTTCAACATGCAAAATTATGGCGTCGCAGCGCCTGCTAATTAAAAAGTCGATTCCTTCTTTTTCTTTATCTTCTTCACTGTGGCCGGTTGTGATAATAACGTGTTTACCGGCAGCTCTGAGCTCAGACTCAATCCCCGCCATCATTTGGGCGAAGAAAGGACCATGTAATTCAGATACTAGAATACCTACACTGTTAGTGCAGTTTGATGCTAAAGATTGGGCTATTGAGTTAGGTTTGTAACCCAATGTTTGCATTGCATCGAGCACTTTTTTAGTTGTTTTATCACTTACTTTTGTGTTTTTGTTCATTACCCGAGAGACGGTAGCTAACGATACACCTGCAAGCTCTGATACTTGATAAATTGTTGCCATGTTACTTATTGACTCGCTTTCACCCTTAACTTAATCAGCTAAATCATACCTTAGTGTTGTTGACTGTGGTTAGCTTTGATTGAATATTTTCAACAACCTGGTTAGTTAATGTATATTTTTTCATTGTGTATGCTACGAAAAGGGATCCTAGGGCGGGTAGTACAGTAAACGACAGTAAAATTCCCTGCTGAGTACTCATTGTTTGCGTCACATCAGCCTGATAGCTGTAAAATGATAATAACCAACCCGCAATAGCACCTCCAACAGCAACACCCATCTTAATAAAAAATATAACACCGGAGTAAACTAAGCCCGTAATACGTAATCCCGTTACCTCGTGACCATAATCTATGGTGTCAGCCATTTTTGCCCATAGGAGTGGGGTCGCCATATCTAAAAAGAATTTCCATAGAATAAAAGCAGCAAACGCGAGAACCAGTTGTTCGCTGCCAATAAAGTAGCTAAATCCACAAATAGTTGCAGCGATAAGTTGTAAGCTGATGTAGGCCTTTATTTTGCAAAAACGCGCAGCTAGCGGCTGTGCAACGGCGCAACCTATCATACTTGCAATTACACCTAGGGTCATAAATAGGGTAATTAAATCTTCCCGACCGAGGTAGTATTTGACGTAATAAACTGCCAGAGTTAGCCTAAGCACTTGGCCCGTCAGTAAGAAAAATGCAGCAATACACAAGGTACGCCATTGATCGTTTTTTATGAGCGCTTGAATACTTTTAGCAAAAGGGATGTTTTGTTCTTTGGGTTGTTGAATACGTTCTTTGGTGCCTAAAAAGCAAAGTAAAAACAGCACAAGGCCTAAAATACTCATGGCGGTCATAGTTAGCTGGTAACCTTTAGCGTTATCGCCCTGGCCAAAGTATTCAACCATTGGCATGGTGCATCCAGCAACAATAACACCACCAAGCATCCCAAATACAAAACGGTACGATTGAATAGTAACGCGCTCTTTTGCGTCTGCGGTTAATACACCACCGAGTGCGCAATAAGGAATATTAATAGCAGTGTAAGCAACCATCAGTAAGGTATAGGTGCTAAAGGCATAGATTATTTTGTCAGTGCCTTCTAAGTCTGGTGTAGTAAACGCTAAAATACTAATAATGGCAAAAGGGAGCGCAAGCCATAGTAGGTAAGGGCGAAAATGCCCCCATCGAGTATGTGTTTTGTCAGCTAGGTTGCCCATTAGGGGGTCGGTTACGGCGTCAAAAATGCGAACAGCTAAAAACATAGTACCAACAACAGCGGGGGATAAGCCCACCACGTCGGTATAGTAAAGCATTAGGAACATCATTACCGTTTGGAAAATAATATTACTGGCGGTGTCGCCTAATCCGTAGGCTATTTTTTCTTTTACACTAACCATGGTTGCTTTATCTCGCTTTATGTTTTTTTAATTGCGTTAATAAATACGTTTTATTATCTATTTGAGATTAATGCTTTATAGGCTAGGCCACTATTTTTTATAGTACGTTGCTGTGTGCTGTAATCTACATAAACTATACCAAATCTTTTTAAGTAACCTTCTGCCCATTCAAAGTTATCCATCAGGCTCCAGGCAAAATAGCCGTCTATTCTAACGCCTTGTTCTGTTGCATTGTGAACGGCATTTAGGTGACTGTTGTAATAGTCTAGTCGATCTACATCATTGATTTCACCATTATTATAGCTGTCGGGCATCGCTGCGCCATTTTCAGTAATAAAAATAGGCGGTAGGGTATAGGTTTTGTTAAGTGTGACTAATAACTCTGTAAACGACTTAGGGTAAATTTCCCAGCCCATATCTGTTAGCGGGCCAGTAGGCTCTATTGGCTCATATATTTCAGTAGGGTGCGCTTTATAAAATTGACGGGTATAAAAGTTAATACCTAAATAATCAATTGATTGAGAAATAATTGCCATGTCACCATCGTGAATATCTGGCAGATGTGCTGAAGGTAATTGTTCAATAATTGCTGGGTATGTACCATCCATGATGGGTTTCATGTACCACTGGTTTAAGTAGTCATCTGCAAAAGCTGTTGCAGCAATGTCATCAGCGTCTTCAGAAATGCTATAGCAGGGAGTAAAATTAAGCACGATACCGTTTAAAGTCGTCGGTGAGTTTTGCTTTAATACGGTCATGGCAAGCCCATGTGCTAATAACAAATGGTGGGCGGCTTTGCGCCCGTATTGTTTGCCGACTTTCCCTGGCGCATGAATGCCAATTTCGTAACCTAAAAAAGCACTGCAAAAAGGTTCATTTAAGGTAGCGTATGAATGGACTCTGTCACCGAATGCCAAGGTAATTAAATCAACATAGTGAGCAAACGCATAAGCTGTTTCTCGATTTAACCAACCCCCTTCGTCTTCAAGGTGTTGAGGTAAATCCCAGTGGTATAACGTGACAAACGCTTTGATATTGCGCTTTTTCAGTTCATCTAATATGTCGGTGTAAAACTTTACGCCTTCAGGGTTAAGCTCACCACTTTTTGTAATAACACGAGGCCAAGAGATAGAGAGTCTGTAAGCATCTACTCCTAATGATTCGATTAAATCTATGTCTTGTTTCCAATTATTGTAATGATCGCATGCAACATGCCCATTTGAGTTATCAGCTATTTTACCTGGAGTATCACAAAAGGTATCCCAGATACATGGCAGGCGGTGTGTTGACCCCCCTTCTATTTGGAAAGACGCTGTTGCTACACCGTAAATGAACTCTTTTGTTAATAGAGGTGAACAAGTTGGTAAAGATATTTTAGTCATTAGTTACAAACCTTTTAAAACCTAAATTGCATTTTTAGCGCCGATATTTACTGCCTCGTAGCTGACTCTCGACTAGATAAAAAAATAAAAATTGTTGAATTATGTTACATGTTCGTATTTAATTAGCTGTGAAAGCGCTTACATTTTTAAGATTAATGTTAATTAACCTTCAGGTCAACTCTTTAATAGCATGGCTTAGCCGCCAATTTATTAACAATACAGAGAAGGTTAACGATAATAATAAATTGCGGAGAGCACATGGCTAGTTCAGCACCAACAACGACACACACACAATCGCAAAACACAGGCGATAATAATTATGGATTTGCACTTACATCGTTAACAACGCTATTTTTTATGTGGGGTTTTATTACCTGCCTAAATGATATTTTAATCCCGCACTTAAAAGCGGTATTCGATTTAACATATGTGCAGGCTATGCTTGTACAGTTTTGTTTTTTTGGCGCTTACTTTTTAATGTCTATACCTAGCGGGCTGATTGTGAAAAAGCTGGGTTATAAAAACGGCATTGTTGTCGGGTTACTAATTGCTGCAGTTGGGTGTGTATTATTCTATCCGGCGGCACAAATGCATAACTATCCTGTATTTTTGTTTGCGCTATTTGTTTTAGCAAGCGGAATTACTTTATTACAGGTATCTGCAAACCCATACGTAAGCTTATTAGGTCCTGCAAAAACAGCGTCTTCTCGTTTGACATTAACACAGGCCTTTAATGCGCTTGGTACCACGGTTGCACCGTCTTTTGGTGCATTATTAATACTAGGTTCAGCGTCGGATGCTTTTTTAACACCGGCGCAAAATGCAGAGTCGGTTCAACTTCCTTACTTAATCCTTGCTGCAATGTTAATTGCGTTAGCGGGTATTTTTGCATGGCTTAAGCTTCCCGACATTATGAGCGAGCAAAAAGAAGCGGCCGAGAAATCAGACACCATTGAAGGGAGTGCATGGCAGTATCGCCACCTCGTTTTGGGTGCGGTAGGCATATTTATGTATGTGGGCGCTGAAGTTGCGATTGGTAGCTTTTTAGTTAGCTTTTTAGCGCAAGAGAATATTGCTGGATTAAAAGAACATGTCGCCGCTCATTACATTACCTATTACTTTGGTGGTGCAATGGTTGGGCGTTTTATTGGTGCCGCCGTTATGCAAAAACTACCTGCAGGCAAAGTGCTTGGTTTTAACGGCACAATGGCTATTATTTTAGTGATTATTGCTATGAGCACATCGGGGCAATTAGCCATGTGGTCAATTTTATTAGTTGGTTTATTTAATTCAATTATGTTTCCTACTATTTTTAGCTTAGCGCTAAATGGCTTAGGTAAACACACCGCTCAAGGGTCTGGTATTTTATGTTTAGCAATTGTAGGTGGTGCCATTGTTCCGCTTATACAAGGTGCTTTTGCAGATTACATGGGTGTTCAACTTTCGTATTTTTTACCGGTTCTATGTTACATATTCATCGTATTTTACGGCTTAAGTGGCAGCAAACCCGTTCAAGCTGAGGAGACTTTATAATGAACACTCGTTTTACGCTCAATAAAATTGCATTAGCAACATTGGTTGCCTCACTGACAACATTAGCAGCTTGTTCAAACGACAATACTAATCAAGTTGATACTACAAATGCGCACGCTAGTGCTGAACAAATATGGCCCAAGCTCAACATTGCGGTTAAAAAAGATGCTGAGATAGAAGCGCAAATAGCGACTTATTTAAACTCAATGACGCTAGAGCAAAAAGTTGCGCAAATGATTCAGCCTGAAATACGTGATATTACCGTTGAAGATATGCGTAAATACGGTTTTGGTTCTTATTTAAACGGGGGTGGGGCCTTTCCTAATGGGGATAAACATGCCACACCACAAGATTGGGTTGCCCTTGCTGAAAAAATGTATCAAGCGTCTGTTGATGATTCAATAGACGGTAGCAAAATTCCTACTATGTGGGGCACGGATGCAGTGCACGGTCATAATAACGTGATTGGTGCTACGTTATTTCCACATAATATTGGTTTAGGTGCGGCTAATAATCCTGAACTAATTGAACAAATTGCAGCGGTTACCGCGGTAGAAGTTATGGCTACAGGTATTGATTGGGTGTTTGCGCCAACCGTTGCAGTTGTACGTGACGATCGCTGGGGTAGAACCTATGAGGGTTATTCTGAAGACCCTGAAATAGTGCGTGAGTATTCAGCAGCTATTGTAAATGGCTTACAAGGTAAGGCAGATGAAGACTTCTTAAGTGATAAACGTGTAATTAGTACTGTTAAACACTTTTTAGGTGATGGCGGCACTGTTGATGGTGACGATCAAGGTAATAATATCGATAGTGAGCAATCGTTATTTGATATTCATGCACAAGGTTATGTGGGTGGATTATCGGCTGGTAGTCAGTCTGTAATGGCGTCGTTTAACAGTTGGAACGGTGTTAAAAATCACGGTAATAAATATTTACTGACCG
The DNA here is from genome assembly GCF_054960575.1 of Pseudoalteromonas sp. PSi26. Lineage (NCBI taxonomy): Bacteria > Pseudomonadati > Pseudomonadota > Gammaproteobacteria > Alteromonadales > Pseudoalteromonadaceae > Pseudoalteromonas > Pseudoalteromonas sp. PSi26. Next base: position 17,652 of record NZ_JBHNYT010000021.1, read on the forward strand.
ATGTATTAAAAACACGCATGGGTTTTGACGGGTTTGTTGTTGGTGACTGGAATGGACATGGCCAAATAAAGGGCTGTACCAACGAAAGCTGTCCACAAGCTATTAATGCAGGGCTAGATATATTTATGGTGCCAACGGGCGCTTGGAAACCACTGTATGAAAATACCATAGCGCAAGTTAAATCTGGCGAAATTAGCATGGCGCGTATTGACGATGCAGTTGCACGTGTATTGCGTGTAAAACTACGCGCGGGTTTATTCGATAAGCCAAGTCCAGCAAACCGTTTATATTCAGGTAAAACAGAATTAATTGGCGCACAAGATCACCGTGAAGTAGCACGACAAGCAGTACGTGAGTCACTCGTACTGCTTAAAAATAAAAATGGCTTATTGCCGCTTTCGCCAAATCAACATGTACTTATTACCGGTGACGGTGCCGATAATATCGGTAAACAGTCTGGTGGGTGGAGTATTACTTGGCAGGGAACTAACAATAAAAATGCTGACTTCCCAGGAGCCACGTCAATCTATAAAGGCTTAGAAGAGCAAGTTACTGCCGCAGGCGGTAAAGTTACCCTCAGTGATGATGGCTCTTTTGAGCAAAAACCCGATGTAGCCGTTGTTGTATTTGGTGAAGAACCCTACGCGGAGGGTCATGGTGACAGAGATAACCTTGAATTTGAGCGCGGCAATAAAAAATCGTTAGCGCTGTTAAAGTCATTAAAAGCGCAAGGAATAAACGTTGTTTCTGTATTTATTTCTGGTCGCCCAATGTGGGTAAACAGTGAACTTAATGCGTCTGATGCATTTGTAGCAGCATGGTTACCTGGTACTGAAGGCGGTGGTGTTGCCGATGTGCTACTAAAAACAGCCGACGGTAGTGTTAACCACGATTTTAAAGGTAAACTTTCTTTTTCATGGCCTAAAACGGCAGTTCAAACAACGGTTAATAAGGGAGATAAAGATTACTCGCCGTTATTACCTTATGGCTTTGGTTTAACCTATGGCGATAAAAATATACTTGCGGATAATTTAGATGAAAATTCGCAATTAGATAATTCATCACTAACGAGTATGGATATTTTAGTGGGAGCACCGGTTGCGCCATGGCGCTTATTGCTCAAATCAGGTGATGAATTGTTAGATGTGTCGAGCAGTACCCATGAATTTGGCGCTATAAAATACCGAACAGAAGATAAGGTTGTGCAAGAAGATGCCCGTCAGTTTAATTTCAACGGTAGTGAAAAAGCGAGCGCAGAAATAGTAACGAGTTTTGCTGAAGACACTATTACTTATGTTGAAGCAAATGGCGTAATTAGTTTTGACATAAAGCTTAACCAAGCGCTTGGTAATGAGCTTTCACTTGCAATGTGTTCGGGTGAATGTGGTGAAAGCATTAACCTAGCTAACGTTGTAGATAGTCGTTTACTTAGTAAATGGCAGTCAGTATCGATTGACCTGAAATGCTTTGCTGATAAAGGCGTTAATTTTGCGAGTTTAACAAGCCCATTTAGTTTGCATAGCTCAGGTAAAGCCTCTGTGTCGGTATCAGATATCAAATTTGTACCAAACAAAGCAGATGAAGCAACGCTTAAGTGTAAGTAAGACTACGCTAAATTAAATAGATAGATTGTTGTGTGTAGTAAAGCCCTTCATTTGAAGGGTTTTTTTTATGAATCAAAATACACAGATAGTTTAATTTAGTAATTAAGCTTGCAAAAGTAAGCTTTTTTCATCGTAGGTTACTACTTTGTCGCGGCCTGTTTCTTTAGCTAGGTACAGTCTCTTATCGGCGTTGGCTAATAATTCTTTTATTGTCTGTTCGCCGTTTATTGTGCTACTGACGCCTGCGCTCACCGATAAATTTATATCGTGCCCCTCGTAATAAAATGGATAACTGCTTATGCTTTCGCGTAGTTCTTCGGCATTATTTCTGGCATCACTTAATGAGCAGTCTGGCAACAAAATAGCAAATTCTTCGCCGCCGATTCTGGCTGATATCTCTTCATTTAAAAATTGTGATTTTACATGCTGAGCGATCCACTTTATGGCTTGATCGCCGGCCTCGTGGCCATAGGTATCGTTAACGCGTTTGAAAAAATCAATATCGAGCAAAATAAGTGAAATATTTTTGTTTTGGTAAAGAGGTAAACTTAACGCGTTTTTTCCTTTTATAAAAAAACCACGGCGGTTAAATAGTTGACTCAAAACGTCGGTATTAGCAATGCTGGCAAGCGTATGTTCTGTATTAGATGCTAATAAGTAAGGGAGTAATAATGCACTGCAAGTGGCTAAAATTAAATGACTACTTAAAATGAGCTCTAATGGTTCTAAATAGCTTGTCTCGCTTAGGCTTAAAATAGGTAAAGCAAGCAGCACTGTTTGAACAAACATAAGCAAACTATGAATTAAAAAGCAGGTAATTAATGCCTTTTTTTGTAAGGTTGCAACAAAGCTCATAGTGCTAATGATGTAAGCAGAAAATAAGTATAACCCTGCAATAATAAAGCTCGTTACCATTTTTGCTGCGGAGTAAGGGTACACTGATAATAAAACTACAGCGGTAAAAAGTAGCAAATAGTAAATAGGGCGTAAGTTTAAAGGTTTGCTGTATTTGTATTTATGTAGTCCCAGAATAATTAAAAATGGGCTGAGTATTATAAAAATATTCGCTAAATAACTCGTAACAAAAGGAAAATTAAGTATTAGTTTTAAACATGCGAGTAGTTCAGCAAATGAAAATGCAATGCACGCTAAGCCAAAAATTAAAAAAGCAGATTGTTTTTTGTAGTTATGAACAGATAAAAAAAACAACCCTATTAGTAGGTTAAGTATAAAAGAGAGACCAATCAAAGTAGGCAGGTGCAGCATTCATTCTCGCTTTTATTAGGTAATTGTGTCTGACTAACTTAAGTATTATGTATTAATCATTAAAGGTCAATATGGGTAAATAGTAGTAGTTACCCATATCGTAACTGAATAGAGTATACACAGAAGATAATTAACGCCAGCTAAACCAAGCTGTCCAATGCCGATTTAAGGTTCTCGTAATGAAAACGATAGTTATGCTTTTGCGCTTTGGTTGGCACTACAAATTGCCCGGTAGTGAGTAAGTCAGACATTTCACCCATTAATACTTTCAGCACAAATGCAGGCATGGGCATAAAAGCAGGACGCGATAATGCATTACCCAAGCGTTTACTAAACTCTGAGTTACTAACTGGGTTTGGTGCTACAGCGTTAATTGGCCCCGAGATTTCAGGGTGTTTCATAATATATAAAATAAGCTGTGTCATATCGTCTATATGTATCCACGACATACCTTGCTCTCCGTCACCAATTGGCCCGCCTAAACACAATTTAAATGCGGGAAGCATCTTGCTTAATGCACCACCTTTTTTAGCTAATACAATACCGGTTCGTAATAGGCAGACTCGTGTTTTTTCAGACTCTGCTTTTAATGCTGCGTCTTCCCAGTCTTTACACAGCTGATGACTAAACTCATTGTGGGGATCTGTAAAGTTTTCATCTATGCGCTTGTTGCTTTGGCGTCCATAGTAGCCAATAGCACTGCCTGATATATACGTGTGTGGAGGGTTAGCACTTGCTGCAATAGCGTGGCTAATTTGCTGCGTTATATTAATGCGGCTGTCACGTATAATTTGCTTCTGTTTATCGCTCCAACGTTTATTAACGATTGGCTCACCGGCTAAATTAATAACAACGTCAACGGTATTAAAATCAACAGCACTTATGTCACTGACTGCTTTAATTTTATGACCCAATAATACATTTGCTTTTGTGGCATTACGGCTAAGCACGGTAACCGTGTTGTGGTGCTCTAAAAAAGGACATAAATGTTGGCCAATTAGCCCAGTAGCACCTGTAACAAATATATGCATATTGAATCCTCAAATTATAATTATAGCAAGCGTTCTTAATTTATACTCACTAGCATGTAGTTTCTATCCTTGATACGAAATAACAAGGGTTATGATCACTTTGTAATTATTTCATTTCATTAGGTTTTGCCTTACACTGTGGCCTTATTACAAATAAAAGGATGAATAAAGTGGCAGGTTTAACGGGTGTAAATAAAAGCTTAATTGTTTTTGCTGCTTTAGTAGTGGTATTGGCAGGGATCAAATCAGCAAGTGTCATTGTTATTCCTTTCATATTAGCAGCATTTATTGCCATTATTTGTAATCCACTAATTAAATTTTTTGCACGTTATAAAATTCCTAAAGGCATTGCAGTGATGCTTGTGGTGCTAATTATTGTTGGGCTTGGAGTCAGCTTAGGTGGCTTAGTTGGCCAGTCCATTAATGATTTTTCACAGCAGCTTCCTGAATATAAAGCCCAACTCAAAGAAGAGTTTATTTGGCTTGTAGACCTCGCCTCCCAGTACAATATTTTAATTAATAAAGAACAACTCATTTCGATGTTTGACCCAGGCAAAATGGTTGATGTAGCAACTAACATGTTGACAGGGCTTGGTGGCGTAATGGCAAACATGTTTTTAATAATATTAACGGTTATTTTTATGCTGTTTGAAGGCCCACTGCTAAGCAATAAAATACATATGGCTCTTGAAGATCCTGATAGTAAAATGAAGCAAATTGACCGATTTTTAGAATCAATTAATTCTTACTTGGCTATAAAAACACTCGTTAGTTTAGCTACCGGTATTATTGTGTCTGTTTACTTGTGGGTTCTAAATGTCGACTACTTTATATTATGGGGTGTTTTAGCATTTATGTTTAATTATATTCCGAATATTGGGTCAATTATTGCGGCTGTGCCTGCCGTTTTACTTGCCTTAATTACTCAAGGCCCTCTAATTGCAGGTATGGTAGCGGCGGGTTACTTAACAATAAACACGGTGATGGGCAACATTGTAGAGCCTAAATTTTTAGGTAAAGGGCTTGGCCTATCAACCCTTGTTGTATTTTTATCTTTAATATTTTGGGGGTGGCTACTTGGTACCGTGGGTATGCTGTTATCTGTTCCATTAACAATGATTGTCAAAATAGGCCTAGAAACAAGCATAGAAGGTAAATGGGTTGCTACATTATTAGGCAGTGGTGAAGATAGCGCGATGCGTTAACCTACAGCATTTATAATCAATATAACCCATTTGAATTGCTATATAGCACTTAATGCGTCATCAACAGCGTTAAGTGCTCCCTCTAAATAACCTGCTTCTTTTTTTGCGAATTCACTTCCTACTAAGTGAATATTTAGATCTCTTAGCTCACTTGTTAGTTCACTTAAATGGAAATCAGGGTGTTGTGAGGGTTGTGTTTTATCGTCGTTATTGGCAACAAATTCATCCTCAGCCCAATCTTTTATAAAACAATGTGTAGGGTTTCTAGCTGCTTCGCCGTAAAAATAGATTAGCTGGTTAATACAAGCTTCTATTAATTGTGCTTTGGTAACTTTACTGCGAGTGGAATATGGCACGCCGATAAAGCCAAATAAGGCAGCATGCTTATTGTGTTCTGCACTTGCATCATGTATTTCAACCATGGGTCCGACTCGGCTAAAGCATTGCCCAGATAGATTGCGTTCTCGCCAAAAGGGGTAATCGAATGTGGCCACAAATTTAGCTTGTCCTGCCATCCAAGTGGGCGTTGTGGTCAAACGATTTATAAGCCTCTCACTTGCCCAAAGATTAGGTGTTAAATGTTGGGTGATCATTCGTGGAGGCAGTGCACAGAGCACTGTGTTTGTTTCAAACTGCTGTATTTGACCATTGTTGTTAACTGTTAACTGCCAGTTATCATGACTTTTTTTGAGTTCTGTTACGCGATGATTTAACAATATATGCTTTGAAGGTAGCTGTTTATAGAGTGCCTTAATTAAGGTACTCATGCCATGTTTTAGCCTAAACAATTGCATTTCGCCAGCGCCAGCTATTTGTTGAACTGCTTGATTAGGCGCTTGGTATAACACATCACCATGATTGTATTGCTCAAATATCGATAAGTTGAGCGATTTGACCAATGATTGAATTTTTGGCTGATGAGGAAAAATCCACGTCGGACCAAGATCAAACCCAACATTTTCATTTTTTAATGAATTTTCACAATAAATACGCCCACCTAAACGTGGTTTGGCCTCTAATAATAAAAACGCAATATTACGTTCATGCAATTTTGTTGCAGCATAAAGCCCTGCAAGTCCGCCACCAACAATTATTATAGGCTTGGCCATTAGTTACCTTTTTAAGTTTAACAATCTACTAGTAGGTAGTTTGTTTTGTGCGCGCACTATTGTCAAGTAAGTAAGTGAGCTAGTCGTGTTATTTACACGTGCTTTAAAAAGGTTGCTTTAAGGATTCTGTAAACTGATTTACTAACTGAATTTCACAGTGTTTGTAACTTATAGCGGCTGCTTTTGCGTTAGGAAGTTGTAATATGTATCGCCATTGGCAGGCGCTTTCAATGTACTTTTCGTTGTTTTTTATACTACGCATAAATAGTTGGAGTACCTGCGTATTGCCTGTGGCTTCTTCAGATTGTACTAGTTCATATTTACGCTTTTGTACCCAGGTTCCTTGTTCTTGTTTGGCTTTATCTAATTGGGTATCAAGACATTGAATATAGCGCTTCGATTCATCCATCGTTGGCTTGTCGGGTAATTGGCAAGCATCGTTAGCATTCACATTGACACTTATTAAAAGTATCAAAAGAGCAAATAAAGTTGTATGGGTGCTATTTTTTGTCATTGTAATTAAACTCTAATATAAATTGTGCTCCGCCTAATTTATCAGCTTCGGTTATGGTCAAAGTACCATGATACGAAGTGACTAAATCTGACACGATGGCCATTCCAACGCCATGTCCATTTTGATAAGTATCCAGGCGTGTGCCGCGTTTAAGTAATGATTCACGCTTATCCTCTGGAACACCTGGGCCATCATCGCTGATACCTATACATAACGTTTTACTTTGCACTACTTGCACGGTCACTTGCGAACGACAGGCTTTACAAGCATTGTCGATTAAATTGCCTAATAGCTCCATTAAATCGGTTTGGTCACCTAAAAAGTAGTCTTTATCAGAAACTATACAATCAAAAATAATGTCTTTGTCGCGATAAACTTTAGCCATTGCACTGAGTATTGAGTCAATAACAGGTTTTATAGGCGTTTGTTTTTTCCAAGTATCTGATGCGCCAGTGGCCGCACGCTTTAATTGGTGTTCGATCATCACATTTATACGGTCTAACTGTTCTTGTGCGTCAGCATCATTTGCAAGCGGGCTTGACTTAAGAACAGCAAGTGGGGTTTTAAGTGCGTGCGCTAAATCGCTGAGCGATGCTCTGTAGCGTTCTTTTTGCCGTTGCTGAGATTCAAGTAACAAGTTTAAGTCGGCTTTTATGGTTTGTAGTTCAATTGGATAAAGGCCTTTGATTTTTTGAATATCGCCAGACTCAATGGCTTTTATTTCTTTATCTAAGCGCTGAAGTGGGCGAGCGCTCCAAATAAAACCGATAGCCATTAAAATTGTTATGGCAATACCCATAACAAACATCCACTCAACAAGTGTTTGTTTAAAACCATCCATTAAGCGAAGTAGAGCGTCGTTACGTTTTACTAAAATGAACCGAGCCTGCTCAGACTGATCAATATTATTTAATATTACGGTTAAACTAAGCTGCCAATAAACCGTATTTTTGTATTCTACGCGCCTAAAGTCAGCAGCACCGGCTTTGGTTTCTATTTGTTGAGGTACAAAGTCGACATTCACCGCCGACTCCGAATGCCAAATTGGCTCTTCATCTCGGTAAATCATTGCGTAAGTGTCAGAGTTTAATCTGTTAAGCTCAGGCGCTAATATAGTGCTTGGCATAATTATGCCATGCTCAGTGAAGTCTACCTCAGATATGAGAGAATAGAGTTGTGCTTCTAGCGTTTTTTCTGTGGCATCGACCAAAGAGGCATAATAGGCTTTGCCAATTGAGTAGAATAAAATTGGTAGTGCCACCAATAAAACAAAGACAAGGATAAATCCTTGCCTTATTTTTAGTGATACTTGCGGTCCTACCACTGGCTTTTAAGCCTGTAACCACGGCCACGCAACGTTTCAACTGGGTTTAATACACCCTCTGGGTCTAACTTTTTACGTAGGCGTAAGACAAATACTTCAATTACATTCGAATCAAGGTCGAAATCCTGATCGTAAATATGCTCGGTAAGTTCTGACTTAGAAATAACCTTTTGTGGGTTTACCATTAAGTATTCAAGAACTTTATACTCATAAGCCGTTAAGCTTAACTCTTTGTCGTTAACCCAAACTTGTTGCGAACGGGTGTGTATTTTTATAGGTCCTGCTGTCATTTCAGGGTTAGCTTTACCTGCACTGCGGCGAATAAGTGCGTTACAACGTGCTGCTAATTCTTCAACATGAAAAGGCTTTGTTAGGTAGTCGTCTGCACCAGCATCTAGCCCTTCAACTTTATCTTGCCAGCGGTCACGGGCTGTTAAAATTAAAATTGGAATTGTCACGCCTTGTGCACGTGCTTTGTTAATTAACTCAATTCCGTCAATTTTAGGTAAACCTAAATCAACAACAGCCATATCTAAAGGGTATTCAGTGATATGAAATAAACCAGATTCACCATCGTGACATAAATCCACGCTGTAGCGTTCTTTCTCTAATGCATTTCGTAGGTTGTCTGCTAAATGTAGATCGTCTTCAATAACTAAAATTCGCATTTTTTAATCCTTTTTCACTTCGCCGGTTTTTTTATTTATATGTAAATCAACGACGTGGCCGTCAGATTTGAGTATTCGCACGGTATAAAACTCTGGTTTTTCAGTTATTTTAAGCGTTTTACCGCCAATGCTTTGTTTAGCAAGTATTACTGCTTTCTTTTTATCCACCAGTTGAACAACCTTTTTGGTGGGCGTAGCCGAAGCTTGACTGCTGGCAGCAAAGCTAACACAAGCAATAAAAATGAGGCTTAATAATACGCGCATAACAGAAACTCCTAGACCAGATAACCTTAGTTTAATTAACTAAGTTACTAAAATTCAAGTAAAAACGTTAAATCCGTAATTACATTGGTGATTTTAATTAAAAACGTGTGAACAAATCCTGAATTACAGGTTAGCGTGTAACAGCACGCTGTTATTTATGCTGGAAACACTTTTTTAAATGGTTTAACAATTGTATTGACGTATACGCCCCCTGAAACATAAGGATCATCAGTTGCCCATTCGCGTGCAGCTTCTAACGAATCAAATTCTGCAATAATAACTGAGCCTGTAAAACCAGCATCCTGAGGGTCCTCATTATCAATAGCAGGGAAAGGGCCGGCAGTAAGTAGTCGGTTTTGTGCATCAAGCTCTTTTAGACGTTCTAAGTGCGCTGGGCGGGCTGCTTTTCTTAATTCAAGACTGTTTTCAACGTCAGTTGAGTAAATCATGTACAACATAATGGATTCTCGTAAAGGTTGTTAAATTTTATTATGTAAATACTATCACAGCGTTGAAAATTGGCGAATCAAAAGCGTATACACTTAGGTTTACAGTTGGATTTTATTTTTAACGTTATTTGCTTGAAAACCGCTGTATAACACTGGTAGAGTCGCTCAGATACTCAAAATAATAAAAAGGTTTTATACATGAGCGATAATAGAGAGCGATTTAGCTCCCGTCTCGGATTTATCCTGGCAGCTGCTGGGTCTGCTGTTGGTATTGGTAATTTAGTGGGTTTTCCAGTTTCTGCGACTAAAAATGGTGGCGGCGCATTTTTATTAATTTATGCTCTATTTGTCGTTTTTATTTGTTTACCCGTGATGATGGCGGAAATGGCCATGGGCCGTAACGCTCAAAAAGATCCACTTGGCTCATACACGTTACTAGCTAATAACGATAAAAAATGGAAGTTTGCAGGCTTTTTAGCCGTATTAACTCCATTTATGATTGCCGTTTTTTACATGGTAATTACAGTTTGGATTTTTGGATACCTAATACAAGCAGGTATGGGTAACTTAGATGCATTAGCTAACCCAAGCCACTTTGGCACGTTTATAAATAGCTACACCGTATTCGCTTATATGGCAGTGGTGGTGGTTATTGTTAACCTCATTCTACTCGGCGGTGTAAAACAGGGTATAGAAAAAGCGGCTAAAGTATTAATGCCAGCATTGTTGGTGATGCTGTTGGCTTTGGTAGCGTATGTTTTAACGCTAGATAACGCATTGGCAGGTGTTGAGTATTACGTTATTCCTGACTTTTCAAAAATGAGTGCAAGCGTACTCAATGGCGCATTGAGCCAAGCGTTTTTCTCGTTATCGCTAGGTATGGGTATTTTAATGACTTATGCGTCTTATATCTCGAAGAAAGACGATATTGTAAGCAGTGCAAAAATGGTGGCAATAACAGACTCATTGGTTGCGTTTGTTGCAGGCCTAATGGTTTTACCTGCTATATTTAGTTTTGACCCAAACACAAATCCAGAATCGTTATCAGACTCGTCGGTATCAATGATTTTTGTTTTCTTACCTAAGATATTATTAGCATTACAAAATGATATTGGTTATGTAGGGGCATCGGCTGTAGCGTTTGCATTCTTTTTGTTAGTATTTTTTGCAGCAATCACTTCATTGGTTTCTATTGTAGAGGTGCCTACTGCATCATTAAGTGATCGTAAAGGTATCAGCCGTAAGAAGGCATTAGGTATACTAACGCTTAGCACAGGCGTGTTAACGATTATATGCACAATGTCGTTTGGTATGGTTGATAGTTTAACGTCGTTTACCAGCTATGGCGGTGCCAGTAAGAGCTTTTTTGATATTGTAATTGATGTATTTTACGACACTATATTACCTTTAAATGGCTTAATGGTGTGTTTGTTTGTAATGTATCGCTGGAAAAAGGCGCGTTTAACTCATGAACTTAGCCAAGGTTCACCCGGCTACGAAGGTAGCATGATGGAAAAGTATGTGAACTTTTCACTATCAACGTTTATTCCGTTTATTTTAGCTGTGATATTTATAAACACGGTTGCGACTAAATTCTTTGGTTTAAAGTTATTTGGCTTTTAAAATGTAAAGTAAAAAAATTAGCCGCGCTTGTCGCGGCTTTTTTTTGCCTAACATTTAGCTTAAAGCACCTGAGTCTAAATAACTCCCAACACCCAGAGTAAACATCCAAATTCCCCATAGGCTATGCTCAATAACACACACAAACGTTGAGCGGCTTTGTGCATAAGTATACGAAAATAACAATCCACCTAAAAAAGCTAAGCCTACTGCAATCAAGTTAGCATAAACAATATGTGCTAATGCAAACACGGTGGCACTGACAATTATACGCACACTTTTTTTAGGCATAATGTGTTTATAACGATGAAAAAAGTAGGTTCTAAATATTAGCTCTTGAGGAATAACCGATAATACAGGGTATAGCAGTAATAAAAGTAGCCAATCATTAAAAGAGTTACGAGGCAGGGAAAACCAGTTTTCTTGATGGATGATCCCGTAAAACATACCAGAGAAAAGGGCGCCTAAAAAAAAGAAGCTAAACAAACGCTTTTTTACAGCAGAGAACTGCCCAAGGCTGGTAAGCCTAAAACGCTTAAAGTGTGGGTCGCTCAACAAAAGCATACCGCATACGCTCATTAAAATAATAAGGGCAGGGAAAAGCCAATTGGCTAAATGATGACGTAAGCTAAAGCCAAGTATTGGTAGTAGGATAAATATAAGGGTAAATTCAAGCCAACGGTATTGATTAGCGTTCAAGGTCGTCTCAGGCTGTTTTTTTATAAACTAACAAGCTAAGACGACATTTTTATGACGAAAACTAGTTTACAGCTTCGTCATCATCAGGGAGGTATTTATAAAGGGCAATAATTGTGGCAAAAATGCTTATAAATGTAATAGCCATCAAGCCAAAGACTTTAAAGTTTACCCAAAAGTCGAGTGAAAAGTTATACGCTATGTATATGTTAAGTGCTGCAATAGCGGCGGTAATAGCTACCCACATTAAGTTTAATTTATCCCATAATGGCTCTGGCACGGTTATTTTTTTATCTGTGTCATTTGCGTTTTCTAAAATAGCGGTTAGTGCCTTTTTTACTAAGTTTTTATTGAGTATATAACGACTTATAAGCAGCATAATGCTGAAACCCGCGTATATAATAGTGGCTTTCCACTTTACAAATTGCTCATCGTGAAACACAAGCGTTAAGGTCCCAAATACGGCAGCAATAGAAAAAAATATCCACTGGCGGGTGGGTACTTTCCCATGCTTGTAATAGCTAAATATGACTTGAATAAGAGACGTTGCAATTAATAAAGCCGTTGCCCAGTAAATATCTACAAGCTTAAACACTGCAAAAAACAGTATGAGTGGAATGTATTCAATTAGTGCGTGCATATACTACCTAAATTATACAAAAATAAATTAAAGCGTTTTTACCACATAACACTTGGTAACTACAAGGTTGACTTAAAGCCCTGTAAGCCTTAGCCTGCGTGGCTTTATTTATTCATCATTATATTCCCACGCTAAACGTATTCATTGTTTACGTGTATTTAGGAGCCTTATATGAACAAAACTCAACTTGTTGCCGAAATGGCAAAACACAGTGAACTTACTAAAAAAGATTCACAAGCCGCTCTTACAAGTATTCAAAAAGTGATTACTAAATCGTTATCTGAAGGTGATCAGGTGCAAATTAATGGATTTGGTACGTTTGCACTTAGCTATTATCCGGCACGCACTGGGCGCAATCCGCAAACAGGTGAAACAATTGAAATAGAAGGGGCTAACAAGGCCGTTTTTAAACCAGCTAAAGCACTTAAAGATCGCCTTTAATACTTCACTTTTACTTACCTTTTTATTTGTACTATCTAGAACAACGCTCTTTTAACGTCATGTAGATTATTCATTAATTATAAATAATTTACATGGGGTTATATCATAAATTAAAATTTAATATAATTTTCAATGATTTAAATTTGGCATCCGTCCTGCTTATAGTTTAGTGAGTTAAACACTTAATTAATTTATAAGGAGAGCCAAATGAATACATTACAATCGCGTACACCACTTAAAGGTAAAAAAATTGCCATTTTAGCCACTGACGGTTTTGAACAAAGTGAATTGTTTTCTCCTCGCGATGCATTATTAAATGCGGGTGCAGAAATAGAAATAGTCTCTATCAAAGAAGGTCAAATTACTGGGTGGAATGAAGATAAATGGGGCGAAAAAGTATCAGTAGATAAACTCGTCACCAATACAAACTCTGCTGATTACGATGCGTTGATGTTACCTGGTGGGTTATTTAACCCCGATAGCCTTCGCCAAGATAAACATGCAAAAGCCTTCATAGATGGTTTTTTTGGTGCAGAAAAAAACAAACCGGTTGCCGCAATTTGTCATGCACCCTGGTTATTGGCAGAAATTAACAAGTTACGTGACCGCACGGTAACCTCATTTCCAAGTATTAAAAGCGATTTAATGAATGCAGGCGCAAACTGGGTAAATGAGGAAGTGTGTGTAGACAGAGGTTTAGTAACCAGCCGCAGCCCAGAAGATTTAGATGCTTTTAACGCTAAATTTATTGAAGAAGTGCTAGAAGGTAAGCATAAAGCGCACTAAATTTTAATAATGAAAAAGGGCAATTAAATGCCCTTTTAATGTGTTTAAACCTGAGTTTACTTAAAGCTCTGTAGCGGCTTTCATGTTGCTAACAAACGTTTTTAGTTGTGCTGTCATTGCATCCAAATCATCAAGATTGGCTTCAATAATCTTTACCACCGCAGAGCCTGAAATGGCCCCGGCTGCACCTGCATTTAATGCTGATTTAACATCGTCTGGCGTTGAAATACCAAAGCCAAGTAGTGCAGGGGCTGCATGGTACTCTTTTAATTTGTTTACAATATTACCAGCGGGCATTTGTGCTTTAGTATCTGTACCAGTTACGCCTGCACGTGAAAGTAAATAAGTATAACCGCGTCCATATGAAGCACACTGGCGAAGAGTGTCGTCATCTGCATTAGGTGTTGCAATAAATATTGGGTCAACACCATTGTCCATTGCAGCCTTTCTAAACATTTTAGACTCATGCAGAGGAACATCCGCTACCAAAATAGAGTCTACCCCTACGGCTTTTGCATCTTTGTAAAACGCTTCTAAGCCACGTTTAAACACTAAGTTTGAATATAACAATAAACCAATTGGAATATCTGCATTGTATTCACGAATTTCTTTAATGATGTCAAAGCAATCTTGGGTGTTAATATTCACATCAAGCGCACGTATATTAGCGGCTTGAATAACAGGGCCATCGGCTATTGGATCTGAAAAGGGAATACCCAGCTCTAGTCCGTCAGCACCACCATCAATTAAGCTTTTAATGATAGCAATACTCTGCTCTTTTCCTGGATCGCCAATGGTCACAAAGGGAACAAACGCACCTTGTTTTTTCTCATTAAGTGCAGTAAACATAGCGCCATAACGGTCCGTCTTAACTTGGCTCATAGCTGGCCTCCTTCAGATAATACTTTGTGTACATGTGCTAAATCTTTATCGCCACGGCCACTTAAATTAATTACGATGACACTGTCTTGCGTCTGTTCTTCTGCATATTTTAGCGCGTAGGCTAAAGCATGGCTTGACTCCAGAGCCGGAATAATACCTTCGTTTTTAGCTAATGACTGAAATGCATCAAGTGCCTCAGTGTCACTGATACCTACATATTGTGCACGGCCCGTTTCATGTAAAAATGCATGCTGTGGGCCTACCGCTGGGTAATCTAGACCCGCTGATACAGAGTATGATTCTTCAATTTGGCCATCATCGTTTTGCATAATGTAAGTGTATGTACCGTGTAGTATACCTTTAGTGCCCTTACAAATAGTGGCGCCGTGTTCATGGGTGTCTAAGCCTTTACCTGCTGGCTCTACACCAATTAGTTTTACGCTAGGCTCGTCAATAAAATCGGTAAACATACCAATAGCATTTGACCCACCACCAACGCAGGCTATAACAGCGTCTGGTAAGCGACCTTCAGCTTTAAGCACTTGTTGCTTGGCTTCTTCACCAATTACTTTTTGGTATTCGCGAACAATTGTTGGGAATGGGTGAGGGCCCGCAGCAGTTCCTAGTAAGTAGTGCGCTTCTTGGTAGTTAGCTGACCAGTCACGTAGCGCTTCGTTTACGGCATCTTTTAATGTGCCAGAACCCGCTGTAACAGGAATGACTTCTGCGCCCATTAATTTCATTCTAAATACATTAGGTTGTTGGCGTTCAACGTCTTTCGCACCCATGTATATGCGGCATTTTAAACCTAAAAGTGCACATGCTAAAGCAGTAGCGACACCATGCTGACCTGCGCCGGTTTCAGCAATCACTTCTTTTTTTCCCATACGTTTTGTTAATAACGCTTGGCCAAGTACCTGGTTTGTTTTGTGTGCACCACCATGAAGGAGATCTTCACGCTTTAAGTAAAGTTTAACCTTTGGGTTTTTAACTAAATTACGCGTTAAAGTAAGAGGAGTAGGGCGACCTGCATACTCGTTTAATAATTTGCTAAGTTCTGCCTGAAACTCAGGATCTTTTTGAGCTTTGTTAAATTCGTTTTCTAACTGCTTAAGTGCAGGGACAAGCAACTCGGGTACAAACATACCGCCAAACTCGCCAAAATAAGCTGGATTTTGCATTTTAACCTCAATAATTTCTGATACTTGTAAAAGCATGATGTAATTTGTTTGGGCACTTTTTACCCGGAGCGTCTTCAACTCCAGAATTTAAATCAAGGCCTAAAGCGCCTTGAAAAAGCGCATCTTTTATATTCTCTGGATTTAAGCCACCAGCAAGCATAAATGGCGTTGTTGCATCGCGAAGTACTGACCAATCAAATACCTTACCCGTACCCCCAGCTTTTGTATCGCTGTGAGTGTCATACAGATGTCGGTCAACACCATTTACAGGAGTAGGTAGCGCATCTTTAATTGCTTGTGCCTTCCAAATTTCACAGTTGCTTGGTAACTGTGTACGCAACGCTTTAATGTAATCGTCACTTTCTTTGCCATGTAATTGAACTGCCGCTAATTTTAACACACTTGCAGCGTGAGCAACTTTATCTGTTGGTTCATCAACAAAAACACCTACAAATCTTAGTGGTGCTGATTGCGTTATGGCTTGGGCGCAATCTAAATCTACACAGCGTGGAGATTTAGGGTAAAAAATTAAACCGCCATATATGGCGCCAGCATTATACGCTGCTTGCGCATCCTGGCTGCGAGTAAGCCCACACACTTTATTTTCACCAAAAATAACACGGCGACATGCTTGCTCTAAATCAGCTTCGGCCATCAGCGAGCTGCCAATTAAAAAGCCATCGCACAGCGGAGCTAAGCGTTTAACGTCTTGATGGGTATAAATACCTGACTCAGAGATAACGACTTTATCTTCAGGTATTAACTTACGTAGTCTCTCAGTAGTTGCTAAATCGGTACTTAAATCACGTAAATCACGATTATTGATACCAATAATTTTAGCATTTAGAGCAAGTGCTCGGTGTACTTCTTCTTCATTACTTACTTCTGTAAGCACCGCCATATTGAGTGAATCAGCCACTGTGTGAAGTGTTTTATATTCTTCATCATTAAGTACCGAAAGCATAAGTAAAATTGCATCGCCACCATAAATGCGGGCCATGTAAACCTGATACTCATCTATGAAAAAGTCTTTACAAATAAGAGGCTGCTCAACTTGACTGCGTACAAACTCAAGGTAATCAAAACTACCTTGAAAGTATTTAGTATCGGTGAGTACGCTCATGCAGCTTGCATATTTTTTGTAAGCTGCAGTGATTTCAGTTAAATCAAAGGGTTCTCTTATTAAGCCCTTAGAAGGGGACGCTTTTTTACATTCTAAAATAAATTGCGTACCGGGTGCCGCCAATGCTTTATAAAAATCACGGCTGGTTGGCACAGCTTGATCTTTAAAACTTTCAAGCGGACGAGCGGCTTTTCGTTCAATTAACTCTAGTTTTTTATCAGCAACAATTTTGTCTAATACATTAGCCATGACTTACCTCAATAATTGCATTTAATGTGTCCATGGCTTTGCCTGAACTTAAAAGTGAGTGTACTTGCTGTGCGCCATCTTTAAGTGAATCGGCTTTACCTGTTAGATATAAAAGAGCAGCAACATTGACCACAATAGCGGCGTTGTGCGCATCAGTGCCTTTGCCTTGTAAAATAGCAACACTTGCATCAGCGTTATATTGTGGGCCTTCACCTGCTAGTTGTTCAAGTGAATAGTTTGCAAGGTCAAAGTCGCTTGGGTTGAGCGTGTACTGGGTTATTTCACCGTTGTTTAATTCAACAACATGCGTAGGTCCATGAAGAGCAATTTCGTCAGTGCCTGAACCATGCACGACCATTGCGCGTTTAGTGCCTAATGTTTTAAGCGTTTGTGCCATAGGCATACATAGCGACTCGTCGTAAACACCTAGTAATTGCACATCAGGTGCCGCAGGATTCGCAAGAGGGCCTAAAATATTAAAAATTGTACGTGTTTTGAGTGTAGTACGTACGCCCATCGCATGACGCACACCGCTGTGATAATGAGGCGCAAACAAAAACGTAAAGTGTGTTTGCTCAAGGCATTTTACTGCTTGTTCTGGGCTCATATCTATATTAATACCGAGCGCTTTGAGTAAGTCGGCAGAGCCTGAGTTACTAGACACACTGCGGTTACCATGTTTTACCATGTTAATACCTGCTGCAGCTGCAACAATAGCGGCTGTGGTACTGATATTAATTGTGTTTGACCCATCGCCACCGGTGCCGCAGCTATCTGCAAGTTGTGTACAGGTGGTATTAAATGCGACTGCGTTTTCACGCATAGATGCAGCAGCTCCCGCTATTTCATCACTCACTTCACCTTTCATTTTAAGACTAATAAGCAAAGCTGTTAGCTCAATATCGCTCATGTTACCTTGCATAATTTCATCAAATAGCACTTTTGATTGGCTATAACTGAGTGATTGCTTAATCGTAAGTTGCTCAATGGCGTGTTGAACATTAAGTACGTTGGTTAAATGTGTACTCATAACGTCCTCTTAATTATTATTTGTTAGGTAAGCAACACTTTGTTGCAGCAACATAGCCCCGTTGGGCGTAAGTATTGATTCAGGGTGAAACTGATAACCCAGAGCACCGTCATCATGGTGATAAATAGCCATAGGAATATCTTGGTATTGTGCTATTACCTCTATGCTATCTGGTACTTGCGTAGCCATTAATGAGTGGTAACGTGCCACCGGCATTGTCTCGCCCATATTTTCAAACACAGGGTGTGTGCTTAGATCAATAATTGATGACTTACCATGTACGGTTTCACCCGCATGTCCGATTACTCCGCCATAACTTTGTGTTAACGCTTGTTGACCTAAACAAATACCCAGCATAGGGAAATGGCCCTTACACAGCTCAATAAGATCCATAAGGCAACCGGCATCGCTTGGTGTGCCTGGGCCTGGTGAAAGTACAAGTAATACTTGGCCTTGCTCTTGGCGCATTTTATTAAAAATAGTATCGGCGCTTATGTTATTTCTATACACAACAAGCTCACCACCGAGCATAGTTAGTTCGTCTACCAAGTTGTAACTAAACGAATCAAAGTTATCTAAAAAGTAAATTTTGATTGGCTGTGATGCACCCATGTTATACCGCCTCGAAAGTTGATTTGATGGCGGTAATAACCGCTTGAGCCTTAGCACGTGTTTCGTTTGCTTCAGATTGCGGGTCTGAGTCAAATACAACCCCTGCACCGGCTTGCACATAAGCCATGTTGTTTTTAACAAAGGCAGAGCGAATGACAATACAGCTGTCCATTGCGCCATCACCGGTTAAATAACCTACTGCGCCACCGTAACTGCCACGTCGTTTTCCTTCTGTTTGGCGAACTAATTCTGCAGCGCGAACTTTAGGCGCGCCTACCAAGGTGCCCATGTTCATGCATGCTTGGTAAGCGTGAAGTGCATCAAGTTCTGGTTTTAATGTACCAACAACACGTGAAACTAAATGCATAACTTGCGAATAACGGTCTACTTTTAATAGCTCTTTAGCATGACGTGTACCTGCAACACTAATGCGTGCTACATCGTTACGGGCTAAGTCAACAAGCATTAGGTGTTCTGCACGTTCTTTTTGATCGTTTCTAAGTTCAAGCTCAATACGGCTATCTAAATCGGGATTTATTTGCCCATTAGCAAATTTACCACGAGGGCGCGTTCCTGCAATTGGGTACACTTCTACCTGTTGATTATTAATATCGTATTTAAGGGCTGATTCGGGTGATGCACCAAATAAAGCAAAGTCCTCATCGCGCATGTAAAACATATAAGGGCTTGGGTTTTGTTGTTTTAATTGGCTATACGCATGTAAAGCGTTAGGGCAAGGCAGCGAGAAAGTACGAGAAGGAACAACCTGAAAAATATCACCGTCTACAATGTTCTTTTTAAGTTTTACAACCTGCTGACAGTAGGTGCTGTCGCTTATGTCTACGCTCACCTCACATTCGCCTTTATTTAATGGGGCGCTGTATTGGGCTGCGTTATCGCAAAGGCTATTTAACTGCTCTAGCTGTTTGCCTACTTCAAAGCAGTTTGCGTGTACGTCAGGGCCGTTAAACACGTTACCAATCAATTCTGTGGTCTGTTTTTGGTGGTCTATTACAACTAATGTTTCAGCTAAATAAAATACATAATCAGGGCAGCTGTTCTCGCCATCGGGAACGTCACTTAGCTGTTCAAAGTTTGCAACCATGTCGTAGGCAAATACACCGCCTAAAAATAGAGAAAATGGATTGTCGGTGGTGCTTTTGATTGAGTTAATACAAGTTCGTAAGGCACTAAATGCATTATCCGCTACTAGTTTACTGGCTTCATCAATGTCGTTACTTGTACTCAAGTAATTTAGGGTTAGGTTGGTATCGTTTAATTCTGCATTGCAGTTTTTAACATGAGCTTGTAAGTAACTTAACAGCTGCTGTCCATTGTTTGACTGGGCTGTAATCGTGACTGTTTTGCCGTGGCAAACGATGCGCAATGCGCAATCGACTAAAATTAAACTTTTTACACTGTCTTTAGAATCAATTTCAGCCGATTCAAGTAGCAGCGAGTTAGGTTTATCAAGTGCCGCGTAGAGCGCAAGTGGACTACTGATGTAGTCGCGTGTTTGCGTAATACTCGTTACTTCACCCGGTGTAGTTGTTATATGACTAAAAATCAAACCTCATCCCCTCAAAAAAATCAAACCCCGCAATGCTGTGCAATGCGGGGTTTGAATAACGATATCTAAATTACAAACAGATCATTACCGTCCCGCTATACCAGGCGCCACCACCAATGATGTGTATGAGTAATACCGTTATTCATGTTTTCTGCCTCAAATTTATTATGTATTTATTAAAATTTAGTTATAAAAAAACCCGCATATTTGCGGGTTTTGAAATTTTGTCAGACACGACAATTCATCACCCGGTAATTACGAGTGCCACCACCAAATTATGTTTAGGCTTGAATTGTTCATTGTTATTAATTCTTTATGTGTCTTAAAGTGGCTACAGTAAAACGTATCTAGTGCTTTTGTGTCAAGTGTTTATTTAAAACAATTTAATGAAAAAACTTGTTATACTTGCATAAATACCTTCAAACCTTAATTTTAAGCAGTTTTCTTTTGATAAAATATGATTTACATAGCCACACAACACATTCAGACGGACATTTAACGGTTGAAGAATTATTAAACCGTGCAGTAGATAAAAATATTGATGTGTTTGCTATTACCGATCATGACACTGTGGCAGCTATTAAACCGGCTCAATCATTTATTAAGTCAGAGAATCTTCCGCTGTCATTAATTACAGGCACAGAAATATCGACAAAGTGGGAAAGCTTTGAGATCCACATTGTCGGGTTAAACATAAATATTGATAACGCAGAGCTCGATGCCTTATTAACTGCACAGCAGCAAAAGCGAGAGGAACGGGCTACACAAATAGGTTTCCGCCTTGAAAAAAATGGCTTTGAAGGCATTTACGACCAAGCTAAAGAACTTGCTGTGAATGGACAAATTACACGTGCCCATTTTGCACGTGCATTAATGCAGCGTGGAGTCGCTAAAAATTTCCCTGGAGTATTTAAAAAGTATTTAGGGCGAGGTAAAACGGGGTACGTACCAAGCTGTTGGTGTGATATGCAAACCGCTATTAAAGCAATACATGCAGCAGGAGGGGTTGCAGTGCTTGCCCATCCAAGTAGCTACAGAATGTCTAATAAGTGGTTGCGTAAACTGTTAGTTGAATTTAAAAATGCAGGGGGAGATGCAATGGAAGTAGCGCAACCTCAGCAAGCACCTAGTGAGCGTCAATTTTTAGGTGAACTCAGCCGAGAGTACGAATTATTATGTTCACAAGGCTCAGATTTTCATTTTCCGACAAGCTATTTAGAGCTTGGTAAAAATTTATACTTACCTAAAGATTGCCAAGGTGTTTGGCAAGTTTGGGAAGGACAAGAAGGGGCATTAACATGAGTCAATTATTTCATATTCATCCAGATAACCCACAAGCAAGATTAATAACTCAAGCTGTTGATATAATAAAACAAGGTGGTGTTGTTGTTTACCCTACCGACTCTGGCTATGCAATTGGCTGTAATATTGGTAATAAGCAAGCCAAAGAGCGTATAGAGCGTATTCGTGGCATTGATAAAAACGACAATTTTACACTTGTATGTCGTGATTTATCAGAGTTATCTACTTATGCACGCGTTGATAATCAATTATTCCGACTGATTAAAAATAATACGCCGGGACCTTATACCTTTATTTTTAAAGGCACAAAGGAAGTACCTAAGCGTTTATTAAACGATAAGAAAAAAACGATTGGCATTCGTGTTATTGAGCACCCAATAGCATGTGCACTGTTAGCCGAGTTGGGCGAGCCACTCATGTCGTGTTCGCTTATCTTACCCGGACAAGAATTTACAGAGTCGGACCCAGACGAGATTTTAGATAGGCTTGATAAGCACGTAGATCTTATTATTCACGGTGGATACTTACCAGAGCAGGCAACAACCGTTATTGATTTGTCTGAAGACGATGTAAAAATACTGCGTGTTGGCTGTGGTGATGTGAGCCCTTTTGAGTAATTAAACGTGGCTTCAACGACTAAACTCCAACCAGTAATTGATGAGCCAGTGCAGCAAAATCTGCCACTGGCTTTTTTGCATGGAAAGGCCGTTGTTGATAAACCTGAAGACTTATATATTCCACCCGACGCACTTGAAGTTATTTTAGAAACCTTTGAGGGGCCGCTTGATTTACTTCTTTATTTAATAAAAAAACATAAGCTTGACGTACTTGAGCTTTCAATATTTAGTATTACAGAACAATATGTTAGCTATGTTGAAATGATGAGCGAATTTCAATTAGAGCTAGCTGGTGAGTATTTAGTCATGGCGGCATTGTTAGCGCAAATTAAATCACGGATGCTTCTTCCTGTTCACGAAGAGCTCGAAGAAGAGGAAGACCCTCGTGCTGAACTAATTAAAAGGCTAAAAGAATACGAGCAGTTTAAAAAAGCAGCTGAAAATTTGGATGATATTCCTCGTGTTGGCCGTGATATTTTCGTTGCCCATGCGGTAATGCCCATTAACGACGATACAAGCAAAAACCTACCCGAATTAGAACTCAAAGATTTAATGCTTGCCTTAAGTGACGTTATGGCGAGAGCTAAAACCTTTGAGCATCATCAAATAACAGCAGAAGTATTATCAACCCGCGAGCGCATGAGCCAAATATTACACCAGCTTTCCAAAGCAAAGAGTGCAATTGTGTTTAACGAACTGTTTAAAGCATCAGAAGGTCGCAGCGGGGTTGTCGTAAGCTTTATAGCTATACTTGAGCTTATCAAGGAAGGGCTTATTACTTGCCTGCAAGTTAATGAAGAGAGCTTAATATACGTAAGCCTCAGTGATTAGCCGCTTCGAGTAAAACTTAAACACTTTCATTACACACTAAATTCCCCTATGTAAACAGCTTATGTGCATATACGCACACAAGCTGTTTGCACATGCTATTTTACTGTGCACTTCCTTTCTATATCTTATTGTTATCAAAACACAGGATATTAATTATGTTTAAAAACACACCACTCTCATATGGGTTAGTTGCCATTATATTGCATTGGTTGATGGCGTTTACCGTTATTGGCTTATTTGGTTTGGGTTTATACATGGTTGAACTTACCTACTATGACAGTTGGTACAAAGGTTCTCTTGATTTACATAAAAGCATTGGAATTACGCTTGCAGCTATTTTGATTTTTAGAATTTTATGGCGTGTTTTTTCTAAACAGCCAAAACCGCTAGGTACAAATACTAAAGTCAATCAACTAGCTCATACTGCCCACATAGCTATGTACATTTTATTAGCTGTGATTGTGGTAGCTGGTTATTTGATCTCAACTGCAGATGGAAGGCCCATTGAAGTTTTTACCCTGTTTAATGTGTCTGCTCTCGACTTTGTTTTTGATGATCAAGCTGATATTGCAGGAAAAGTTCATTACTACGGTGCATGTATATTAATTGGGTTTGTTATTTTACATGCGCTGGGTGCGTTAAAGCACCATTTTATAGATAAAGATAAAACGTTAACAAGAATGATTACCCCATTGAAGGAAGATTAATATGAAAAAATTACTAATAAATACGGCTGTATCGGCGGCTCTCGTTTTATCAGCATCGGCTGTAAATGCTGCTGAATATGTTATTGATACAAAGGGGGCACATGCTTTTGTGAACTTTAAGATAAAACATTTGGGTTACAGCTGGCTACATGGACGTTTTAATACGTTTGACGGTGAATTTAATTACGATGCAGAAAAACCTAATGCTTCTCAAATAATGGTAAATATAGATACAACCAGTCTTGACTCTAACCATGCAGAGCGAGATAAGCACTTACGTGGTAAAGATTTTTTAAATGTTGATAAATACCCAACGGCTACATTTAAAAGTACTAACATTACATTTAACAACGATGATTCAGGCAAAGTAACTGGTGACTTTACATTACATGGTGTGACAAAAAGTATTACCTTTGAAATAGATAAAATAGGTGAAGGTCAAGACCCGTGGGGTGGTTACCGCGTTGGATTTGAAGGCGAAACAAGCCTTAAATTAAGTGACTATGGCATTAACTATAATTTAGGACCTGCGTCGACGCATGTTGATATAGGGTTATTTATTGAAGGTATTCGTAAATAAGTAGGGTTGTAATTATACAACTAACTTTGAAAGCGCCACATTACGTGGCGTTTTTTTCTTAGTTCACTCTTGTTTTTAGCAATGGCTTTAAATGCTCGGGCAACCACTTTGATAGTGCATGAATGTATTCATCTGTTTGTTTTATTACCTTAAGGTGTTTGTTTAGCAAAGCAATATTTTTAATCCCTTGCTCGGTTTTAGTGCAACCTATAAAACCATAGCTTAACGCAGGTGCTTCAGTTAATGGTCTTTGGGTTAAGTTATCTTGAAAGTTCATAGATTTAGCTAAATAAAAATGTTCACTTGGGTAGCCAAGTAAAATATCAATGCGTTTTAAGTTAAGCATATAGGTAAGACTAGCTAAGCTATCTCGGGTAGGGCGAATAACAATGTCAACATCGGGCGTTGAATTAATTATACTATCGATAGCTTCCCCATAAGAGCGACTCAAAGACACGCCTAATGTTAGCTTTTTCTCTTGTAGTAAATCATACAAAGACACCTCAGCGTCGTTTTTAAGCGATAGCGCATTTGCTAGCTTTTTATGTAGTGCAACAGAGGGAGATAAACCAACAGTAGAGCTTTCTTGTGTAAATGCCATTTGTTGCTTTCTGTTTTCGTTTTTATAAAGAGAAAGTACGCACGCGTCATTCGTTTTATCAGAAAGGGTTTGAATTAGCTTACTTGCAGGCACCACAACACGATTGAATTTGATATGAGGTAGTTGGTCTTCGAGTAATTTTATGATTGTTTCGTCGCGGCCTTGGCCCTGATACTTACCATTTAATATATAGTAAGGTGCAAAGTCGTTGGTTAACCAGTTAATTGTTTGAGCATGACAAACTGAAGTTAGAGAGCAACAAAATAAAAGAGTGAAAAGTACACGTAACATTGCAGTAACCAACGAATGTAATTGGATTATTGTTTTAACACTTAAGTATTAAAAAGTAAAATGCCAGCAACAAGGCTGGCATAATATTACGTGTTATCGCGCATGGGATTGCGATATAGCTTTGCTTAGCTAACTTTTAGCCACTTAACAAATTGACGCGCATCGCTAGCTTTTTGAAACAATGCGTTTTTTAAACCTTGTGTATCACTAAAGATAACACGATGTTTATTAACTGAAATTGATTGCACAGGATGTGCTATTTGGATCATAGATCCGTTATATTTATAAGACATAATAAAACTCACTTTATTCTTGTAATTTATTCTGCGCTATTTTTTATAGCAGATTGCAGTCAATAAATTAACGATGTTGTGTTTAGCTTCATTACAGTGTTGACGATCTTTATGACACTTTTACGATGATTGTAAAATTCATCTCGGTATTATTTAAGGGGTACTCGCCGTACAATAACTTAGCTTTCAAATATACGTTGTGCGGGGCTTACTGGATCAGGGTAAATAGGTTAACCGCAGTGGTTTCTTAAAACCAGAGGGGGAATTTAACCTAAATAATAATTACGCGCAAGTTATTTGTATAAATATAAAAAACATAGATTTTATCAACTGGTTAAATACGTTGATTTACGATTAAAAGGAATAGTATGCATTACATAATAGTCAGTGATATTTACGGAAAAACGCCCGCTTTACAGGACTTTTGTAAAGCATTAAACACTCAGTTTACCCTTGTTGAACCCTATGGCGGGAAAGAGCAAGCTATTGAAAGTGAAGAACTTAACTATAAAAATTTTATAGAGGCATGTGGCCACAACGTGTATACGGCAATGCTGCATAAACAATTTGATAGACTCACAGAGCCAACAATTTGCATTGCCTTTAGTGCAGGGGCTAGTGCCGCATGGCGAGCCCAGTTATTAACAAGCAATCCACATCTTAAAAAAGTGGTTGGTTTTTATCCATCACAAATACGAAACTACTTAGATTTAGACGCAAGTGTACCCTGTGAGTTTATTTTTCCTTACGATGAGGTGCACTTTGATGTTACTGCTGTTATTAATGAGCTTAATAAAAAACAAAACGTAATTTGCAAACCAACAGATTATTGTCATGGATTTATGAATAAGCGTTCTTTAAATTATAATGAACAGGCTTATCAATACTTTTGTAAATATTTAACTTCAAATGATTTTTAGCATCTTGGTGATAGACGCCTAACTTTAAAATCAATATAGCTCAAAGTGTGTTTATTAATTTTTTAGTTATGTTTGGAAAGTCAGAGCGGTTTTTATACTCTGCGTATAAAGAAGTAAAAATACTACTACGTGAGAGTTTATCTAGGTCTTTAATAAATGCTTTAGCACTTGAACGCGCTGTCCTGCAGCATAGTTGATAGGCTTTTATTATCTCAGCAAGGGTTTGACCTTGCTGGTGAAGTGCTAAATCGGCTTCAACAAAAAATGCAGCGCCTGTCCAATACACACGTTGCTGTGCACCTTGATTCCACATATCAGCAGAAAGCTCACTTAAAGGCTGCGACTTTGTTTTGCTTTGTAGTCTACCTCTACTAAACCCAGCATTTAATCGTTGAACAAATTGCGCTTGGGTTATTACACCGCTGTCTCGCATAATTACGTTTTGCATATAACTGGCAAACCCTTCACTTAACCAAAAAGCAGAGTAGGGGAAAAGCGGCAAATATAAATGCGATAGCTCGTGATATAGGGTCCAGTCTTTAGTAAACGCATTTAAACTTGCGTATCTATCAATATGAAGTTCAATCCCATCGGGATTGCTTCGCTTAACCGTTGCCCATGGTACAGGCTCAAATGCAAAATATTGCGGCTTTAAATAAATAGGCAAGGTAGTTTGCTTTAAAGGCCCAAGCGTATTTTCAGTTTTTTTTACACTCTGATCAACCCAGGTAGAAACAACTTGCTGGCCATTTTTAGACAGCGAGTCTAGCTCGTGTATGTCAACCTCAAGAGCGTAGATGTTTAAAGAGCATAAAAATAGCAACGTCCATAATAATTTCATTAAAACCCCTCTATATTTAAAAACTAATACGAACCGTACACGCTATAAGACCATCCTTTTAACTACATAAGCACATCGTATTTGTTATTTTTTAAACTGATATCAACTATAAAAAGGCAATTAAAGACACGCCTTAATTAACATGGTTTAATCGACCATATACATTGATTTATAGGCTTTAATGATGCAATACCAACATATAAAAATGCCAGAACAAGGGCAACATATAACGGTAGATGAGCAAGGGCAGTGGGTTATTCCTTCAGAGCCTGTTATTGCCTATATTAATGGCGATGGAGTTGGGCAAGATGTTATGCCCGTTATGAGAAATATTGTAGATTGCGCTATTAAACACTGTTATCAAAACAAACGAAAAATACATTGGATGCAAGTGTTTAATGGTGAGCAGGCAGCCAAGCTTTACGATGGTGATTGGTTTCCACAAGAAACAATACAAGCGGTAAGAGTGTGTAAAATAGCAATAAAAGGGCCATTAACTACGCCTTTAGGCGGAGGATTCCGATCTTTAAATGTTGCTTTACGCCAAGAAATGGATTTATTTGTAAATATGCGCACTATCAAAGGGTTTAGTGCTCTGCCTTCTCCATTAAAAAATCCTTTTTTAACCAACATTACCGTACTTCGTGATAGCAGCGAAGATGTATATTCTGGCATTGAGTGGCAAGCAGGCAGCATTGAAAGTGAAAAAATGCTCGACTTTTTATGTGAAGAAATGGGGGTAACACGCCTTAGGTTTTCACAAGATTGCGGCATAGGTATAAAAAATATATCCAAAGAAGGCTCTGAGCGATTAACACGTTTTGCTCTTAATTTTGCCCTTAATAACAATCGAGACTCTTTAACTTTTGTTCATAAAGGTAATGTACTTAAGTTTACAGATGGTGCATTTAAACGTTGGGGCTTTGCGCTAGCCAAAAAGGAATTTAATGCTATTGAGCACGAAAATGGCCGATGGCTAAAAATTGAGCGTATTGGTCAAGCACCCTTAATAATTAAAGAAGTCATTGCTGATAACATGCTACAACAATGTTTAATGAACCCTGAGCAGTTTGATGTTGTGGCAACAACAAATCAAAATGGGGACTTTTTAGCCGATATGCTCAGCGCTCAAGTGGGCGGTGTGGGTATTATGCCTGCGGCAAACTTGAATAATGATGTGGCTTTTTTTGAACCTACTCATGGCACATTTGAACGCATTGCAGGGCAAAATAAAGCGAATCCAAGTAGTAGTATTTTGAGTGCAGTACTTATGCTTAAATTTATGAAGTGGGATGAAGCGGCGTTAACTATTGAAAATGCCTTAGAAAAAACATTAGCAAGCGGACATGTTACGTTTGATTTAGCCCATCAGGGCAATGATATTTCAACAATTCATAACTCGACAACCTTAAGCTGCACAGACTTTGCAAATAAGGTTATCGAGCACTTTTAAACACATTCATTATTAAGCTGCTGAGGCAGTTTTAACTGTATGTACGCATGGGCGATTAGTTAACTGTGCGGCACGGTGGTAAATGTCGTGTGCATTTGGTTCATCGCATTGAGTACCACTAAGCGTATCCATTAAAGCAACAACAATGATTGCCGGAACCTGGCAACAATACTCATCAAGTACCGCTTCAGTTGTTTGCGCATCCACATGACAGTGTGGATGGTTTTGCAGTTGGTAAGCGTTTAATAGTGTTTGTACTTCAAGTACATCGTTTGGTTGGTGCTTAGTTTTACGACAAGTACACCCAAACTCATCAACTAATGTCGCCAGTGTTTGGTAAACATCACTTGTTTGTAATGTTGCTTTAGTACATAACTGCTCTTCAATGAACTGATGTAAGTTAGCATCGATGAATAATCCGTCTTGGCGTGTGAAAGAAGCTGTTGTCATAATAATTACTCTTAGTTTGTTGGCTTAACTTCACTCTAGCGCTAAGTATATTATTAATGAAATTGTTGTTTTCAATAACTGACATTGATTAAATCAATATTAAGTTTTATTCATTTAATTTACGCTAAATTTATCGGTTTCCTTTTCATTTAATTTGGTGCAAAAAATAAATAAATGCACAAAAGTGGTACAAATTTCAACAGAGGTAATATGGGATTTTTGGTTAAGGTGTTGAATTAATTTAAAATAAAAAACATGGTATTGGCTTTGCAAATTATTAATGAGTAAGGTTACTCCCCTTGCTAAGACTTATACGACTCCAAAGCAAAACATCGAGACACTCACTTTATTAAAGTGAGTGTCTCGATGTTTTATTTATTGAAAAATTAGTTTTTAAACGTTGTGTTTTTTCTACCTCTCACCGAGCCCGTCATTTTAGTATGTATTTAAGAGTAAATTGACTGCGTGCTTTTAGATTTTTCAGTATTTTTTGAAAAACGTAACGGATATTTTAAAATTTACCTATCTGCTACTGTTTTAGCAAATTCAAGCATTTCGCGGCGTAACCATTGATGCGCTGGCGCATGGTGGAGCAGTGGACTCCAAATCATTTTGACTTCAATAGGGACTATTTGAAACGGGGGTGGACTTATTACTAAGTTAGTATGTGTTGTTAATAGCTTAGCTTGCCTGCGTGGTAATGTCGCCACCAGTTGCTCTGATTGGCAAAGTAAACTGGCAATCATGTAGTGGCGGGTAAATACCCTAATTTTACGTGTTTGCTCTAACTGCCAGAGTGCTTCATCGACCCAGCCTAATTTTTGTTTACCTGACTTATTAGTTACTGCGGCTTCGGGGCCCCAACCAGCCCGGTTTACCCAAATATGTTCTTTTTTGAGGTAATCATCGAGTGTGGCGTTTTGTAAAAAAGTATTCTTGGGATGTGTTAAACAGCAGTAGTTATCTCGCCATACAGTAGCTTGGTGAAATGACCGGGGTAATCCATTAAAACGGTTAATAGCAAGATCTATAGTGCCTTTTTCCATGTCTTGTAGGTTGACATCGCTTGGGCTTAAAACATCAAAATTAATACCCGGATTTTTATTTAATTGAGCGGTAATAAATGGCGCTATTAACGTTGATTCTAAATAGTCGTTTGCCATTATTCTAAAGGTTATTTCAGCCGTTGCGGGGTTGAATTGCTCACTAGGTTGAGTAATTGCTTCAGCCATTTTTAGTAATGATTCTATTTCGGGTTTAAGCAGGAGTGCTTTAGCTGTTGGGGTCATTGACCCTGCAGCGCGAACAAGGAGCGGATCTTCAAATAAATCGCGTAATCGTTTTAATGCATTACTCATTGCCGGTTGTGTTAACGCTAATTTATTGGCGGCTTTAGACACACTTTTTTCGTCTATAAGCACGTTTAAATAGACGAGAAGGTTGAGATCGACGTTACGTATATTCATTAGATCAATCTTATTTATTTGCTGTATTAATTATCTAAATTAAAGCCTGCTTGCTAAGGTGTAAACAATTAATAAAAAATAACCGCTATAACGGGTAAAAATATAAGTGTTGTTAACATGCCAAATACGTTAATCGATGATTCAAATAATGCTCTTCAAAAGGTGATTGCAACTAAGCTAGCACGTGCTGTATTTGCAGGGTTTGATGCGATGTTTGCTGAGTTTTTAAATATTACACTTGGCGCACAAAGTCGGTTTGAGCAACGCCGGTACCATGATGTACAACGCGCAATGCGCGATCGGTTACAAGTTTATGAGCGCCAAGTAAAAAATGTGAGTGAAGCGGTTAAAATAATTGCTTATCAAGAACTAGACTGTCCACACACATGGCAACTAGCTAAAAATATTTATGGGGATATGGTTGAGCACCATGAGAATAAACCCATTGCGCATACATTCTTTAATTCAACATTTGGTGCTATTTGGGACGATAAAAAAATTCGTACAGTGCATTTATTTGTATTAAAAGCCAAATACCGAAGTGAACCACGCTCATTTGAAAGTTTAGTAAGTAGAATATCACTTCAAAATGGGTTTGAAACCGCAATTTCACAGCTTATTACTACGCAAATGTTTAGAGTTCCATTTTGCCAATTAAATGCCGATTTAAAGCGCTTAAAGCAAACCCTAATGCAAGTTGCTAAGCATCAATGTAAGCAGGTCTATGAACTAATAAATTTAAACGACGGGTTTATTGAATACGCAAACTCGTTATTTTTTAGAAACAAAGCCTGTTATTTGATTGGCCGTTGTATCGCTAAAAATGGCGATAACATGCCGTTTGCTATTGCCATTTTAAACACCGAAAAAGGCTTAAAAATAGATGCGGTTATGATGGGTGCCGATCAATTAAGCTTATTATTTGGCTTTGCCCGTACTTATTTTATGGTAGATACAGACCAACCCGCGCGTTATGTTGATTACCTCAGTGTGCTTATGCCGCATAAAAAGCGTTTTGAATTATTTAACGCTATTGGCTTCATTAAACACGCTAAAACCGAGTTTTACCGTTACAAGGTTGATACCACTAAAAATAGCCCCGCAAGTTTTAAATATATAAATGCACCTGGTACACCTGGCATGGTTATGCTGGTATTTACAATTGAAGGCTCAGATTACGTATATAAAGTAATAAAAGATAAATTTAGCGCACCAAAAACCGCAACTAAAGCACAAGTAAAAGAAAAATATAACTTTGTGAAACAAGCTGACCGAGTAGGGCGATTGGTAGATACCCACGAATTTAGGTATTTAGCGTTTGATTTAAGCCGCTTTAGTGAAGAACTATTAACGCAGATGAAAACACATATTGGCAGCAGTTTGGTTATATCGGGCAAGGCACTTATTTTAAAACATGTGTATGTTGAACGAAAAATGACACCTCTTAATTTATATATTAACCACTGCGATAAACATGCATTGGACCATGTAATGCTTGATTATGGAAAAGCAATTAAAGATTTAGCCGGGGCGAATATATTTCCAGGTGACATGCTGATG
This sequence comes from Pseudoalteromonas sp. PSi26, assembly GCF_054960575.1. Classification (NCBI taxonomy): domain Bacteria; kingdom Pseudomonadati; phylum Pseudomonadota; class Gammaproteobacteria; order Alteromonadales; family Pseudoalteromonadaceae; genus Pseudoalteromonas; species Pseudoalteromonas sp. PSi26. The sequence continues at coordinate 49,828 of NZ_JBHNYT010000021.1, forward strand.
AAAAACTTCGGTGTTACGCGTTGGGGACGCGTTGTATTTTACGACTTTGATGAGATTTGCCCATTAACTCAGTGTAATTTTAGAGATGTACCTCAATCACAAAATGTATTAGAAGAGTTAAGTAGTCATTCTTATTTTGATATTGACGAAAACGATATATTTCCAAGCCAATTTAAGGTTTTTTTTAGCGCAAATACCCATGCGTTTGAGTACTTTAACACCCACCACAGTGATTTATTCACAACTGCTTTTTGGCAACAGTGTCAACAGCAAATACAAAACGGCTTTTTACCTGATGTGTACCCGTATAAGCAAAGCTGGCGGTTTAAACCAGAATAATTACCCCCATATTTAGAGTATGACTTAGTTAAAGCACAGGAGTGGTAATGAAATATATTTCCCATGAAGGTGGAGACCTTGCCTTTAGTGATACCCGTAAACCGCAGCTAAAAAATCATGAAGTACTTGTTAAAGTGGCTGCAATTGGTGTGAATCGTGCTGACTGTATGCAACGCCAAGGTAAATACCCAGCCCCAAAAGGTGATAGCCCAATTTTAGGGTTAGAGTGCGCAGGCACTGTTGTTGAGGTTGGTAGCAAAGTGGATAAGATATGGTTAAATAAACGCATTTTTACACTGTGTGCAGGTGGTGCTTATAGCGAATATGTTGCCGTAGATGCCAAACAGCTAATGGAGCTACCTGAAGACCTTACTATGGTTGAAGGTGCAGCCGTAAGCGAAGTGTATTTAACTGCGTTTGGTGCATTATTTGAGCTTGGCAAATTACAATACGGACAAACGGTATTAATCCATGCTGGGGCCAGTGGCGTAGGTGGTGCCGCAATTCAAATGGCAAAAAGTGCAGGGGCTACGGTTGTTATAACTGCAGGTTCAGATGAAAAATGCCAGCACGCCAAGGCACTAGGAGCCGATTATACAATTAACTACAAAACCACTGACTTTGTAGATTACATGCAAAGCCATAATTTAACCGCGAATGTAATTGTTGATCCTGTAGCAGGGCGTTATTTAAACAAAAATGCTTCAATTGCAGCCATGGACTGTCAAATAATTATGCTTGCCTTTTTAGACGGACGTTTTGCTGAGGTTGATTTCGCAGCGCTTTTGCGTAAAAGGATTTCGTTTCATGCGTCAACCCTTCGTAACCGCAGTATTGAGTTTAAACGCCAACTAAGAGATGACTTAGTAGAACGCTTTTACAACGACATAGCATCTAAAAACTATGACTTTAATGTGTACAAAACGTTGCCATGGACACAGGCTCAAGAGGCCCATGCAATATTAGAGCGCAACGAAAACGCGGGAAAAGTAGTATTGCTTGTAGAATAACGCTTTATTTTACACGTGATGACCATATAATTTAGTAATACACACGTTATTATAAAACCAAGGTTAAAAATGAATCCAATAATTGCAATTTTAAAAGAACATAATGTAAGTGATGAAAAAGTAAAAGCGTTATTCGAGGCGTTTACACAAAACCCAATGATGGCTATGGCGCTTGTACAGGAGCTTGGAATACCGCCAGAAAAGCTTCAGCAATTAATGGCTGTTGTTATGACACAACCTCACTTAATCAAAGAAGCTACCGATGAGTTAGGTTTAGACTTTGAAAAAGTAAAAGAAGCGAAAGAAAAGCTTAATCAGTAATAAGGTCTAAGTATTCGTTAAAAAGAAGCATAAGCTTACGTTTATGCTTCTTTTTTTGTTCATAAATTTTGCTGCTTATTCTTTTGGAAGAAGCACAGTGTCAATTACATGGATTACGCCATTACTTGCTTTAACATCTGGCATCATCACGTTAGCGTCGTTTACCATCACCCCCATGTTTGTTTTAATCATTACCGACTGCCCCTGGAGTGTTTTGGCACTATCTAACTTAGCCACCTCTTTTGCCATTATTTTTCCAGCGACAACATGGTAGGTTAGCACTGCCGTTAACTTCTCTTTGTTTTCTGGCTTTAACAGCATCTCAACGGTACCGTCAGGTAACTTTGAGAAAGCGGCATCAGTTGGTGCAAAAATAGTGAATGGCCCTTTGCCTTTTAGAGTATCAACTAAACCGGCTGCTTTTACGGCTGCAACAAGTGTTGTGAACGAGCCATTTTCAACCGCAACATCAACCACATCTTTCTTCATGCCATGATGATTGGCCTGCGCGGTAAATGAAAAACTCATGCTTGCGACGGTTATTAAAATTGCGGTGGTTATCTTCTTAAACATGTTAGTTTCCATTAAGTTAATATTTGATAAATTCCTAAGATGCTACGCTGCTGAAAATTTAATCGATCAAAAAGCATTTATTGGTCAAACAATTTTTGTTACATCCTTTTTTGAACTGCTAAAGCGGTGTTAGGTCATAACCTTACTCAATCAATTAAAGGGAGCAGTTATGAAAGTGCTTTATAAATTTTGGAAAAATAATCGTTCACTCATTGTATTTATTGCCTTAATGAGTGTGTTCAGAAGCGCTGTAGCCGACTGGTACGAAGTGCCTACGAGCTCGATGAAACCTACAATTGCGCAAGGAGATAGAATTTTAACAGACAAAATGGCATACGACTTACGAGTGCCTTTTACACATATTTCTTTGCTTAAATTAAACGAACCACAAACCGGGGACATTATTGTATTCGACTCACAAGCGGCAGGTAACCGATTAATTAAACGTGTGATTGGTGTACCCGGTGATACCGTTTCTTTGGTAAATAACGAATTAATTATTAATGGCAAAAAGCTTAATTACGAACATGCACAAAGTAATATCGATTCGGTTGATAAAGTAGAGATATTAAACGGTAAGAAGCACACTATTAGGGTGGCAAATGTACCATCCCAATTAGCTGACTTTAAAATGATCACCATTCCAGATGATTACTATTTGGCAATGGGGGATAACCGTGACAATAGTGCAGACTCTCGCGTAATTGGTTTAATCCCTCGTGGTGAATTACTCGGAAAAGCAAATAAGGTTATTGTTTCGCTTGATTACGATAATTACTACATACCAAGGAAAGAGCGTGTTCTGCTCTCTTTAAACTAAGTGCATTTTGATTTGTTTGAACAGAATATTAAGTATTTGATGTAATTTAAGTTTGAACCATACTTAGTGATTGTAGCTAATCAAAGACCTTTAATCAGTGGGTATGTCAGTTAAATAGTCATGAACTAACTGGGTAAGAGCTTGCTTGTCAGCGTGGCTAGTAATCACTTTTGAAAAGTCACTACTAATGGCTACACCGCAAGCCCCTGCGTCAAACCACTGAGTAATGTTATTTAAATTTATCCCGCCAACGGGCATTAAATTGGCGCTATCAAATGGGCCTTTTAATGCCTTAAAATAGTCAATTCCCATGCTACCTGCTGGAAATACCTTAATAATATCCGCATTATACTCAATCGCGTTAGCGATATCTGTTGGCGTTAAAGCCCCCATTAAAACAGGTAAATTATACTGATGGGCAACTGACACAATACGCTTATCAGTATTAGGGGTTACTATAAACTGTGCACCCGCATTAATGGCTCGTTGAGCTAGTTTAGTATTTGTGATGGTGCCTGCACCCACCAAAATATGTTGATGACGAATACGTGCATTTTTAATTTCTTGCTCAAACCCTGGTGTATTAGAGGTGATTTCAAGCACTTTTATACCAGCCTCAACTAAGCAATCGACAAGTGGTGCAACATCTGATTGCTTTTTTAATCGAATAATAGCCACTATTTTGTGCTCGATTATTTTACGACATATTGCGACAGTGTTTTGAGAAACCATTTCAAGCACTTTCTGCTTATTAAATAATGGGTTAATAATATTAGAAATGTACAATAGCCGCAATTAATGAATAATGAGAACAAAAAGTTAATGTTACTTTATTTGCGTTAAATCAATACAAGTACATCATCATATATTTGAATAAAAAAAGATATTGCCGGCAATGGATTTACTTTGAGAGTACAAGTAACATGTAAGCGACAATAAATTAACAAGTTTATATTTAAAAAGGTGTGTTTTTACAGAATTGTAAGGTGTGTTTTAGTTAATTAAGTAGTGCTATATTTGCTTATAATATCTAAAACTACCCATGCACTTTAGTACACTTCACATCATCTACATACACTTCGTCAAATATTATAAAGCAAGGAAAGACATGCGTATTTACTCTTTAATTGTAGCAATTTTTTTATTAATTGGTTGTGAAGCAACTCCTGTAAATAATGCTGCAATGATTAAAACTAAATTAAAGCTAGATGAACGAGCTACCACTCCTATTCAACTACCAGTAGCCTACTACGTCGGAAAAAAAGTACCGGATGATAAAGTTAATTTTTTTGGAAAAATGGAAGAGGCAGCTGAATTAATTACATCGGAAATGTTTGTTTCATCAGAAAATTTGACAAGTGAATCGGAATTTTCATACCTAATTCAATTAAATTCTACAAGTGATTGGGATTACGTTTGGGGCGGCTGGGAGTCTGATATTGAAATAAATATACTAGACAGAGCTGGTAATAAACTAATGAGCAAAACAATACAAAAAAAAGCAGCTGCATCAGGTGGTCTTTACGATTTTAATGCCGTTTACAACGCGTTTGCTTCAGCCTTAAAAGATGCGATGATTGAGTTTATAAATATAAATATAGATGAAATTTTATTAGCTCAGAATAACCATAAAAATGGCGTTGAGTTAGAAGATTCAAAATCTATAAAAGACTTATTTACTAATTTAGAAGCCACTAATTCGGGAAGTGGGTTTTTCATAGATAACAAAGGGACGAGTGTTACGGCAGCTCACGTAGTAAATGAATGTATCTTTGTAGAAGTTAATCACAAGGGAAATACCTATGACGCGGATATCATTGCGTCAAGTCAGCTATTAGACCTTGCTGTTGTTAAAATTGATTACGCTAACTCTAAAAGCATTGCGATTGAGCCTGAACCTTCTATTCAATTAGGAAAGCAGGTTTTTGTAACTGGGTACCCGTTATCAGGTATTCTTGCTGAATATCCGTCTTTAACGGTAGGTAATATTAGTTCACGAGGTGGTTTGAAAGGAGCTAAAGGTTACTTTCAGTTTTCTGCACCAATTCAACCGGGAAATAGCGGTGGTGCGATTTCGGATTATAAAGGAAACTTAATGGGAGTCGTATCGAGTTCTTTAAATCAAAGCATGATGCTTAAACAATCAGGAACGACATCACAAAATGTTAACTTTGGCGTGAGTACACAACTTTTAAAAAAATTTTTGTCAAAGCATAATATTGCCTTCGAAGAAAGAACATCATCATCTGATTTTGAAAGTTCATCAGCGAATGCTGTCGAATATTCAAATCAAATTTTATGTTATAAATAAAGGAATTTTATAATGAAGATATTTTCTTTATCACTAATTGTATTTATGTTTTTTATTTCTAATTTAACGTTTGCGAAACAGGATACTTTGCTGACTGAATATAAGCATACTGGTGAAGTTTATCCTCCTGTATTTTTTGTAACCAATATAACCGATAGCTCTTTCAAATCGGCTATTGAAGCTTTCAGTTCGTTTGAAGAGCTTGATGAAAAAGCAGTCGGCTTACCAATTGGCGTAAGAGTACTTAAAGGCTATAGAACTAAGCAAGATGGTACGCAATTCACTACGATGATGTTGTCAGCTTCTACGCTTGGAATTATACCTGTTGTCTCAAATAAAGAATTCAAAGTGAGATACGATATTTTTGTTCAGGGGAAATCAATTGCTCAATTTGAATATATGATGGATTCGACAGATGTAAATAATATTTGGACCTCTTCGTATAAGGATAAAAAAGCAACACCAACTGAGGAGTTATTTTTAAAGGACACGATTTCACAGTTTTTCTTTGATCTAAAGAAAGAGGAAAAATCTCAAGCTGTTTTTGCTGAGTACAAAGAATACTTCAACTAATACAAAAAAACCGCTAAAAA
>NZ_JBHNYT010000022.1:0-54369 GCF_054960575.1 Pseudoalteromonas sp. PSi26
GGTTTTAGCCACTTGAATATAAACAGGGTTAGTTTTACAAAAATCATAAACACTTTTTAAATAGAATTTTCGTTTCTCTTCAATGTTAAGAGTTCTAAGAAAAGGATACTTAACAATTTTGCTTTTCTGATTAGTTAAAAACGAGTCGAATATTTCGTCGTCTTGCGGCAACACCCCTAACACTCTTAAATTTTTGTTTTCCCCATTATCTCTAACAAAACATCGCCAAGGATATTGATAATGCAGTACGTTTCCCTTTAATGGAGGTGAGGTGTTTTGATGTGTTTTTATGACACAATTTCTTTCCCATTTAACTATGAGCTTAACACCTTCATGTTCGAAATATTGGGATTTTCTATAACCCGCTTTAAAGGAAAATAAGTTCATACCATTGTCGTTGTTAAACTCGCCTTTCCCACCGGGTATAAAAATTCTTTCTACTATAAGTTTTTCTGCGATTGCGGGATCTGTAATGTGATATAGCTTCATATAAACCTAACGCCTCACTAAGAGGCAAAAAATTGTTGGTTAAAATAAACGACGAAGGAGTGAAAACCAACTGTTTTTTGTCCTTTTAAGTGACTTATAGTTCGACCAAGCCACTTAATTTAAAAGTAACTGACTATTATATTAAGTGGAATATGCTTCTGTTGGTTACGAATATTGAATGACAAACATCCAATGTTTTTAACAAGACGTTCGAGCCAACAGAGCACCTCGATTTCAAAACGCATACTCAGGGATTGCCGACCAAGACTATCTATAAGACCTGCGAGAAACGAGATTTAAGCACATTCCGTCCTTAACTTTAACCGTAGGCGCTATAAAATGAAAGCATATAACGTTGATAATTTTGCTGCACTCATTGGCATCGATTGGGCCGATAAAAAACATGATATTTGTGAGCATCCAACAAGCACTAATAAATATCATTACACCGTTGTTACACACAGACCTGAAGCGTTGCATAAATGGGCTATGGATATTAAACAGCGTTATCCAGACCAGAAAATAGCGATTGTTTGCGAACTTAAAAAAGGCCCGCTTATTTATGCATTAGCTAAATACGACCACCTTACTTTATTCACCGTTAATCCTTGTGCTGTTGCTAAATATCGCCAGGCTTTTACGCCCAGTGGCGCAAAAGATGACCCATCAGATGCCTTTCTGCAAGTTGAAATTCTTAAGTTACACATGGATAAGCTCTCTGTCATTGAGCCCGAGTCAGCAGCTATGCGAACGCTGTCTCAGCTTGTTGAATATCGCCGAAGTTTAGTGCAAGACAGTGTCGATTTATCCAATAAAATAACGGCGACATTAAAGAATTATTACCCGCAGGCGCTTGAATGGTTTAAAGAAAAGGACACGTATATATTCTGCGACTTCATTCAGAAATGGCCATCGCTCACTGCAGTTAAAAAAGCAAGAAAACAGACTTTACTCGACTTTTTTGAGAGTCATAATTCACACTATTGCACGGTTAATAATGCACGATTAGACAGTATTAAAAATGCGATGCCATTAACTCTGGACGAAGGAGTAATTGTGCCTAATCAAATGCTCGTTGAAGTGCTTATCACGCAATTTAAAGTGTTATTAAAGGGCATTGAAAAGCTCGATAAAGCAATAAAATCGGCTTATAAAGCCCAGCAGGATAAAAAGATATTTGATAGCTTACCCGGCGCAGGACCACAACTCGGCCCACGTTTACTTGTTGCTTTTGGGAGTAATCGTGCGCGTTACAATGATGCTGCAGAACTTCAAAAGTACGCTGGTATAGCACCTGTTATTGAGCGCAGTGGTCAAAAAATGTGGACGCATTGGCGTTATAGTTGCCCCACTTTTTTAAGGCAAACATTTGTAGAATGGGCAGGCTTTTCTATTCGATATTCATTTTGGGCTAAAGCGTATTATGAGCAACAAAAAGCCAAGGGTAAGCCGCATAACAGCATTATTAGATCACTGGCATTTAAATGGATAAGGATTGTATTTAGGTGTTGGAAAACGAATACACCCTACGATGAATCGACGTATTTAGCAGCATTGAAACGCAGAGGCTCACCACTTTTAAAATTTGCAATTAATAGCTAAATTTCACTAGTCGTCCACCTCAGGGCGTGTTGTTAGGTATACAGCTACAAACACTGACCTGAACCCGTTAAGTCATGACCATGAACCACCCCCTCGGGAGTAAGCTTGATCACAAGCGTAGTATGATACCAATTACAAGCAATGCCACCAGAGCTTGTAGATACGAGAGCCGATACATTACTAAAGCCAAACATAAATTTATACTCTTTATTTGGCGCTTCATACTTATAATTTTTAAAACCATTATCTAGAAACCAAGAAATAACGTCTTCTTTTTTAGTGCCTTGCGGTAAGTCAAACTTCGCTTTTTTCAGCCAAAAACTTGGTGATTCTTCATTGACGTATTCTACTTGAGCGCAGCTAGATACGAATAGTAATAGTAATAGTAAGACGTTTCTCATTGTATACCTAACAATTTAATCAAAGGACACTTTCCCCATATTTGCGTAAAAAGGTCCTTATTTTATGAGTTTCTATTATTAGCAAATAGTGTAACTTATTGCCAGCTATAAATATTATGCTTAATTTAGGTTATTTAAGCATGTAGAAAAAAGGAAAGTTTCCTCTTATTATTCCCAAACTAGCGCTCACCTTGGTAAAGGTTGCTTTGCATTGTGAATTCATCGTTGCCTTTTAGGCCAACCCTCGGGTTTTTATCTTATTTTTAAGCTCTGATTTTGTCGCATTTATAGTGTTTTTCTAGCTTGCTCAATGCATTCAAACTTTTTACTTGTAACGCTTTTTATGTTTTGTTCACCACCGCATTCAATGGCAGCCATTTTTTTGTGGTTATATGCATTGTAGGTTTGTGCTAAAGCGCCTGCTGACAATGCAACCGCTGCAATAACGACTAATTTTTTTATCGTTTTATTCATATTTAATCCTTTATGCTGCTCTACTTAATTGAGACTTTTGCTATTAAGGCACTCAGCTTTTTATGAAATATTTAATAAGTAGTAAATAAGTTAGCAGCCATTAAGCTGGCTTAAAACCCTAAATTTGTAACAGTGTATGTTTGCTAAACTATTTTTGATTATTAGCGCTTTGCGAGCTTTTATTTGTTAAGCATAAAAAAGCCTAAAAGCGGCAATTCGCTTTTAGGTTTAATATTTATTGCTGCTATTTTATTCAATAACAGGTAGTTGCATTTTATTATGCGTTGGCAATCATAATGCTTTTAATATTCACAAATTCGCGCATACCAAAGCCACCATGCTCTCGGCCGTAGCCACTTTCTTTAACACCACCAAACGGTAGATTAGGCTGTGCAAGGCCGTAACCGTTAATGTTGATCATACCGGTGTCAAAGTGCTTTTTAGCTAGTTCAATGGCTTTTTTCTCATCTTTTGAAAAAATACCCCCGCCTAAACCATAGCGAGAGTCGTTGGCAATGCGCATAGCATCGTCGTTGTCTTTTGCTTTAATAAGTGAAGCGACAGGGCCAAATAATTCGTCGTCGTATGCAGGCATGCCCGGCGATAAGTTATCGAGAATTGTAGGCGGGTAGTAGTAACCCGTTTGCGATGGAATTTCACCACCCGTTACAATATTTGCACCTGCTTTAACCGATTGCATGACTTGGTCATGAATACCGTCGCGTAAATCTTCACGTGCCATTGGGCCAAGGTCTGTGTCATCAGCCATGGGGTCGCCCATTTTAAGGGCTTCAAATTGTTCTTTAATTTGTGCTTTAAAGTCATCGTAAAGTGACTCAACCACTACAAAACGTTTTGCTGATACACAGGTTTCACCGTTGTTAATAATTCGGCCCATTACGCAGGTTTTAACTGCTAGTTCTAAATCAGCATCGTCTAACACTAAGTAAGCGTCGTTACTGCCAAGTTCTAGTACTGTTTTTTTAACGTGTTTACCGGCTTCTTCGGCTACTTTTTTACCCGTACCATCACTACCAGTGAAGGTCACACCGCTAATTGCTTTGTGGGCAATTAGGCTGCTTGCCGTTTTGCCATCAATTAATAAATTACTAAAACAGTATTCAGGAAAACCAGCTTGTTTAAATAGGGCTTCGATTTTTTCAGCCATGCCAAAAACGTTACCTGCGTGCTTAAGTACGGTCGTGTTGCCGGCCATAATGTTAGCTGCGCTGTAGCGAATAACTTGATAAAGCGGGAAGTTCCAAGGTTGAATGCCTAATAAAACACCCGTAGGTTGGTAACTAATAATGGCGCGGCCACCGTCCATGTCTCGTTCTTCATCCGCTAAAACTTGTGGGCCGTTTTCAGCGGTATAACGACAAATTCCGGCACATAGTTCAACTTCTTGAAAGCCTTGCTCATACACTTTACCCATTTCTTCGGTCATTAATTTAGCAATGGCTTCTTTTTGTTCTTCAAAAAGGGTTGCTAGGGCATTTAAATGTTTTGCACGTTCTTCAAACGACGTCAAACGCCATTTTAAATATGTTTCGTGAGATTTTTCGATTACTTGCTCAGCCTCATGTTGAGAAAGTAGCGTGTAGGTATCGATGGTTTGCTCAGTTGCCGGATTAATCGTTTTAACTGTATTGCTCATTCCTATCTCCTTACAATTTATGTAAGCAAGTAGGTGCAAAACAAAGGCCAATATAATCTAATAAATAATCTAAGGTTAACCTTTTGATTAATAATGGCTATTTTGTTTTTAAATTATTGTTTTACTTTTTCTTTTATAATTTTTTAAATTAGGGAAGGTAAAAAATACTGGTCAGTGCAAAATTTACAAACTTATAAATGGGTTAAATAGCGTTAGAAAAGTGTTTGTGCAATTTGTTTGAGCAGGTAGGTTTCTCGTAAAATAGAAAGGCCTTGTTTTTCACTATTAGCTAATGTGCGCTCGTTGTGTGCAATTGCATCGTTTATATCAACCCACTTTGCAGTCATGCCATTTTGCTGTTCGTAGTGCTCTAATTTTGCTTTTCCAAACTCATCGGCAATATTACACACGTAGCAATACGATTTAATATGAATAATATCAAAGTCGTCTTTATACCAAGGGCGGTATTCTTCGTAGAGCCCGAAGTCTTTAATTACCGTGATATTCTGCGCACCGGTTTCTTCATTTAGTTCGCGAATTAAGCCTTTTTCAATGCTTTCGCCCTCATCTACACCACCGCCCGGTAGGCTGTAATCGTCATAACGATTGGTGTACATAAGCAGTATTTTATTACCTTTTATTACTATGGCACGCGCTGTGATGCGTGTGAAATGAGTGCCTTGGTTTATATTAATACCAGAGTGGATTAGGGTTTTTAATTGCTGCATTTCATCTCCTTCTATTAAAAAGTGAGTATATCAGTGGTATAAGTATTAGTTGCAAATAAAAATTATTTTTATTGTGATCGTTTTTTTTCAGCTTACGTAAATAGAAGGCTGATATTATGGAACAACAAATCATTAATTTTTAAAAGATTAGCTCAATACGCACCTTTAAATTAGTTCTTAGGGTGCGTAGAATAAAAAAAAAGAACAGGGATTTATCATGTTAAACATACTTTTAGTAGATGATGACGTTGAATTTAGTGACGTTGTTTGCCACATAGTCGAATTCCTCGGCCATAATATAAGCACCGCAACCAGTTTAAAAGAAGCACACCAATGGTTTGAAAATAATACCTTTGATCATGTGCTACTTGATTTCATGTTACCTGATGGAAGCGGACTTCATTTGCTTGACCATTTAAAAATAATTGGCCAGTCTCCAAAAATTACACTCATATCGGGCCACCCTTCAGTGAAGGGAATATTAGCTGATATGTGCGAGCCTAATATTAGCCACCTTCTAAAACCACTACAACGGGAAGATTTAGAGCTTGTTTTAAATGGCCCTAAAAAAGTAGCCGTTAAAAAGGCTAAAACCAGTGGTATTACGCGTCATTTTGGCAGCTTAATTGGCGAGTCAGAGCCAATGCAAAAACTTTACAACATGATTGAGCGCGTTGCTAAAACAAATGCCAATGTCATGTTAATGGGCGAAAGTGGTGCAGGTAAAGAGGTAGTGGCTCAGGCAATACACAATGCAAGCCAGTGCGAAGGCCCTTTAGTGGCTAGTAACTGTGGTGCACTTTCAAAAGAACTGATTGGCAGTGAATTATTTGGCCATGAAAAAGGCGCATTTACAGGTGCAATTGCGCGTAAAGAAGGGGTGTTTGAGCAATCAAACGACGGTACTTTGTTTTTAGATGAAGTAACCGAAATGCCCATTGATATGCAGCCTAATTTATTACGTGTTCTTGAGACTAAAAAAGTAACGCGTGTAGGGGGCAATAAAGAAATTCCAACCAATTGTCGAGTAATCTCTGCAACTAACCGTTCGTTAGAAGATTTGGCTCAAAACAACGTTATTCGTGAAGATATTTACTTTAGACTCGCAGTGTTTCCTATTGATATACCACCTTTAAGAGATCGAAAAGACGACATTCCATTATTAGCAAAAGCATTTTTAGACCAGCTAAACGATGAGAATGGCACCGCATTTAGTTGGACTGCTGCACAGCTTAAAGAGCTACAAAGTTATGAGTGGCCGGGCAATGTGCGTGAAATTCGCCATGCTATTCACCGCGCCTTTATAATGAGTGACCCTAAATCAGGCGAAGTGACACTGCCTGATAATCTAGAGTCGCCATTTTCACGTGTCAATAATCAAAGTGCTGATAACGCAGTGTCGGCTGGACAAACCATAGAAGAAGTTGAAAAAGAGCTTATTCATGCAACGCTCGACAAGGTACAAGGGAATAAAACACTTGCCGCACAAATGCTAGGTATAAGCACTAAAACACTTTATAACCGCCTTAATGCTTACGGTGGTATTGGCGAGTATAAATAAGTTGAGAGGTAACATGACACAGAACAATCAACCGGAGCCGCTTAATAAATTAGTTCATGACGCAAGAGCCCCTTTAAATCGTATTTCAATGAATGCTGAACTAATTAAGTTAGTACTTGAAAACGATATGCCAAAAGAAAAGGCACTCGAGGCACTAAATAAAATTATTAGCAATTGCCAACAATGCAGTGAAAGCTTACAAAAAATTGTTGATTCACAATGATGAAAGCGTGTTTTATGCGCAAACAGGAAACTAAATAAGCATGCAAAAACAACAAGGTAAAGCGAATGTTACATGGGCGGCTTTTATAGTTGTGGTGTTATCTATTATTGTGGGTAATGCTTTTTTGGCATTAAATACAATTCAAGGGTTAACCCAAACACAAAAAAGCTTAGACAACACTAGCATGCTAAGTTCGGCAATAGAGCAATTGCATTTATCTATTGTACAGGCTGAGTCTGGGCAGCGTGGCTATTTATTAACGGAAGAAGATGATTACCTTACACCTTATTTCGATGCAATTGGCCAGTTAGAAGCACAAACAGACCATGTTAAATCACTGCATTCGGAAATTGATGGTCAGTCTGAACGAATAGCCCAACTGCTTGTTTTAGTACAAAGTAAAATTAAAGAGCTTAAAAAAACAGTTAACTTAGCGCTTGATGACAAAGAGCGCCGTGCACTCGCTATTTTAAACACCCACAAAGGCCGAGAGCTTTATAAGCAAATTCGTGAACGGGTTAATGATATTCAAGACCGTGAATTACTGTTTAAGGTAAGCCATTTCTCTAAACTCGCTCAAATTAAAAACGAAGCTAAAATTACGTTTGCTATTACCGCTATTACTAGCGCAATACTGATTATTGGTATGTTTGTAATGACACGCTTAAACCTCAGAAATGCCGCTCAATATCGATTTGATCTTGAGAAACAAAACGAAAAATTGGCTAGTAAGGTATCTGAGCGCACACAAGAGCTCACTTTGTATTCAGACGAGTTAAGCCGAAGTAACCGAGAGCTGGAGGAGTTTGCCTTTGTGGCAAGCCATGATTTGCAAGAGCCACTTCGTAAAATTCAAGCATTTAGTGACCGGTTAGAAACCATGTTCAAAGATGATTTAGGTGAAAAAGGCTTAGATTATATTGGCCGTATGAAAAACGCCGCACAGCGAATGTCGAACTTAATTAACGACTTGTTAGAGTTTTCGCGTGTTACTACGCGTGGTAAAGACTTTGATGATACTAACTTAAATGAAGTAGTTGACGATATTCTTAGCGACTTAGAGATTGCAATAAAAGAGTCAGATGCACAAATTGAAGTGGCAGAGTTGCCTGTTATTCAAGCAGATAAAAGCCAAATGCAGCAACTTTTTTTAAACTTACTCTCGAATGCGGTTAAGTTTAGACGCCCAGATGTGAGTCCGCATATAAAAATTAGTTACGAACATGAGGCTATTTTTAATGAAGATCACAATGCGGAATTAAGCTTTCAAGTAATTACTATAAAGGATAATGGCATAGGGTTCTCTCAAGACTATGCTGATAAAATATTTGTACCGTTTCAGCGTTTACATGGTCGCTCACAATATAAAGGGACAGGTATTGGTCTTTCTGTGTGCAGACGGATTGTAGAGCGCCATGGCGGTACTATTACAGCTCAAAGTAAAGACGGTGAAGGTGCAACCTTCATTATAAAACTACCAGTGGAAGCTGCGCTTTTCACTTTGCAAGGAGAGGCTTAAATGCCCTACACAAAAGTTAAACCAATTACTATTTTAATGGCTGACGACGACGAAGATGATCGCTTATTAACGCAAGATGCACTCGCTGAAAGTCGAGTGCTCAATGAGCTTCACTTTGTTGAAGATGGTGTTGAGCTTCTTGAGTACTTAGAGCGAAAGGGCAAGTTTGCTGATAAAGAGATTTCTCCTCGCCCTGGACTTATTTTGCTTGATTTAAACATGCCAAGAATGGATGGACGCGAGGCGTTAGAAGCGATTAAAGCAAACCCAAATTTAAAAGGGATTCCAGTTGTTATTTTAACTACATCGAAACAAGAAGAAGATATGGTTAAAGGTTACAACTTAGGTGCTGCTTCATATATTACCAAGCCAGTTACCTTTGACGGCTTAGTTGATTTAATGAAAGTACTAGGCAAATACTGGGTTGAATTTGTAGAGCTACCAAGTACTTTTAACGATTAATGGAGATTGTATGTTAGATAAAGTGACTCAATTGCTGCTTGTAGAAGACGATGAAGATGATTACATACTCACCTGCGACTATTTGGAACAATTAGACTCACATACGTTTAACGTTCAATGGATAAGTTCTCCAGAGCAAGCAATAGAAACGCTCAGTAAAAACGAGCACGACATTTGTTTGCTAGATTACCGCTTGGGTGCATCTAATGGGCTTGATGTTTTAAAAGAGGCAATAGCAAATGGCTTTAGCGGGCCTATTATTATGCTTACTGGGCAATCGGATGATGAACTAGATTCTGCGGCACTTGACGCTGGAGCTGTTGATTACTTGATTAAAGGAGAAATGAGCTCAAGCCGTTTTGCCCGTGCAATTCGTTACGCCCTTGCCCGAAAAGATGTTGAGGGTGAGCGCGTAGAGCGCTTAAAAGCGGAAGCTGAAAACCGTTCAAAAGACCGTTTTTTAGCACACCTAAGTCATGAGTTACGTACACCGCTTTCGTCTATTTTAGGTTACACAGAATTGTTAATGCAAAGCGACTTTAGTCAGCAAGCTGAAAACGAGCTAGGGGTTATTTATCGAAATGGTAAGCACTTACTTAGCCTTCTTAATGATGTATTAGACTTATCAAAAATAGCCGCAGATAAGCTAGAGCTTACCCTCAGTGAAGTAAACCTTGATAGCATGCTTGCTGATGTATATACGTTAATGCGAGTGTCGGTGCTTGATAAAGGCTTAACTTTACGCTTTGAATCCGACCAAGCACTCCCGCTTGTTGCTCGCCTTGATGCGACGCGTGTTCGTCAAATATTAATAAATTTAATTAATAACGCCGTTAAGTTTACAGATAAAGGCGAGATAGTTGTTAAGGCATGGACGCAGCATGTTGATAACAAAGAAATGCTCTTTTTTAGCATTAAAGATTCAGGCATGGGTATTGCCCCTGAAAAACAACAGCTTATTTTTAAACCGTTTGAACAAATAGCGGATGTTGAATCGCGCTCAGTCGGCGGTGCGGGGTTAGGCTTGGCAATATGTGCCGAGCTATTGTCTCGTATGCAGGGCAATATAAGTTTGTATTCAGAAATAGGCAAAGGGTCTACCTTTACTATTTCGGTATACCCAGGTGACATAAGTGGTGTTGAACGACAAGTGCTCAACTTTAGCAGTGCCCCACAGTTACAAAGTAAATTAACACCCAGTAAAGTACATGGGCGTGTATTGGTTGTTGATGATTTACGCGACCTACGTATGCTGGTAGGGCACATGATCAGTAGCTGCGGTGCGCGAGTAGACTACGCAGAGCATGGCCAACAAGCACTTGAGAAAGTACGTATAGCCGACGCCTACAAAGCACCTTACGATATCATTTTTATTGATATTCATATGCCAATAATGGGTGGTAAAGAAGCAACCATTGAGCTTAGAAAAATGGGCTACAAAGGCCCAATAATTGCGCTTACGGCTGCCACAATGAAAGGCATACACGAAGAGCTTGCCGCGCTTGGTTTCAACGATGTAATACCCAAACCAGTAGATAGCAGTTCGCTATATCAATGTCTTCAAGATTATTTAGTGTCGCCGGAAAATGCCCCTCAGGCAAAAGGTATTCAAGTTAAAGCGCTAAGTAAAAAAAGGCAGCGCTTTTTACTCGTCGAGGACGATGACGATGCTGCACAAATAACCCAGTTGCTTTTAGAAAGCTTAGGAGTAGAGACGGTTATAGCATCAAGCTGTGCGCAGTGTTTGCAAATACTTAACCACGATCAGCAATTTGATAAAGTATTGCTAGATATGCATTTACCCGATGGCAGTGGAATTGATTTAGGTGAGCAGGTTAATGAACGTTACCCTGAACTTCGCCTAGTTATTGTAAGTGGTGCGGAACCTGATCCTACAGAGATAAAGGATTTAAATATTGATCGTGTTTTATTAAAACCTATAAATTTAGGCTTATTAGAAACACTTATAAGTTAAAGCATAAGGTTTAAATTATATGCAGTTTATAACACTAGACTCTGAAAGATTAACGCCTTCAAAAGTGGTGTGTGTGGGTCGAAATTACACAGCCCATATTGCAGAGTTAAATAACGAAACCCCCGAGCAAATGGTGTTATTTAACAAACCTAATAGTGCCATTACTCATTCTTTAAAAGCGCTTCATAATGATGATGTTTTACACTACGAGACAGAATTATGTTTTGTAGTAAAAAATAAAAAGTTTGTAGGTATAGGATTAGGCCTTGATTTAACAAAGCGTACCGTACAAAGCAAATTAAAAAATAAAGGGTTACCTTGGGAGCGCGCAAAGGCATTTGATGGCTCTGTTGTTTTTAGTGATTTTATTGCGCTAAGTGATAGCACCCAACATTTTACATTTGAGCTAAAAATTAATGGCGTTGTTACGCAACAAGGCGATACTCATTTTATGTTGCATAAACCTGATGAAATTTTACAAGAGATTAGCGAGTTTATGCACTTAGATGATGGCGACGTAGTGATGACTGGCACACCTTCCGGGGTTGGTGAGGTTGTTGCAAACAGTACATTTACCGTTGCTTTATTCGCTAATGAGCAGTGTTTGTTGGAGCAGCAATGGAAGGTTGTTCAAAGTTAATAACCTGCTGTTGATAATGTTTATTAAAGTCAGCAAAATTAGAGTTTAAAAAAATATGCTGGCTTTTAATGTATTCAGGTGATTGTAAAATGGTCGCCTTTAATGCGTCATTAATTTTTTTAATAGCTTGAGATGCAAAGTTATTTTTTGCTTTTACAGCACAGCCCACGGCACCTCGTATAAAGTCAGTTTCATTTCCAGCTAAAGGGAGACTGACTATGTTATTAAACCTTTCTTGCCTATTAAAATAGTCAGCCATAAATGGGTAATCAATAGAGTAATCTATAAAACCATGACTTAAGCGCGCAATGACAGCCTGGCTTTCATTTTCACTACTCCAACTAAGTGACGAGCTATTATTGCTTTTTGTATTGCTAATAATTGTGTTTATTTTATTTGAGAACTTTCGTGCAGCGGCTTGGCCGTAAATGTAGTGTTGATCGGCTAATAAATTAATTAAATTGATTGGTGAGCCGTGTTTTTTTGTTAATTTTGGGGCTAATTCTGTGGTTGTTAATACGGAAAATGGTGGGTAAACCGTTGTTGGATTTGATAGTTTGAGTATGTGATTATTATTCTTTTTATAAATAACACATGGAAAGCATACACTTTTACCTTCATTTAAATACTTATTAATGCGCTGCTGTGGAACAACAAGCCGTGTATGCTTTACATCAGTGATAGTGTTAATTAGTTGCTCTGTCAGATTATCGCAAAGGCCACCCTGTGGCGCTTTATCGCTTTTAGTTATGTGAAACGGAGGGGTGTAGCTTTGTAGCCAAATTATTTCTTTAATGGGCTCTACTTTCTTAGCAGTGCCAAGCGCTGTAAACGATGTAAGTAACAAACTAATTAATAATACGCGTTTTGCCATTGCACAGACTTTTTTAAAAAGTAATACTTTTAGTATAGGTAATAATTAACAATAATAAACATTCATTTTTATTAGTTAAAAAAAAGCAGGTAGTGATTTACCTGCTTTAATATTAATTTTAAGGTACAAACTTATGCTAATAAGGCATAGGGAAGTTTTTAAAAATAGTTTCAATGCTCGTTAAGGTTTCGTCGTTTAAAGTGATATTAAAAGCGTCTATGTCTTCTTTTAACTGTGCCATTGTCGTGGCGCCAATTATAGAAGACGTTACTCCATCTACCTGATTACACCACGCAAGAGCAAGTTGTGCTGGCGTGATATTGTTTGCATGTGCGAGCTCTGCATATAGCTTGGTTGCTTGTTGGGCATTAGGGGTATCTCTAAAAATACCATTACGTTGTGCGAAGCTCCACCGCGAGCCTTTAGGACGAGCACCCTCTAGGTATTTACCTGTTAGCAAACCAGCAGCTAAAGGCGACCAAGGCAGGTAAGCAATATCTTCATGTACACATTGCTCAATCAAATAAGGCCAATCTTTAGCATGAGCTAAGCTAAATTCATTTTGAATAGACACCATGCGTGGCAAGTTGTGCTCTTTTGCCAAACTTACAAACTGGCTAATACCCCAAGGTGTATCATCAGACAGTCCGCAATGTTTAATTTTTCCCGCTTTAACACAGTCGTTAAGGCCTTCTAAAATATCAAGCATGCCAGCTTGGTGAGCTTGGGTATCTACATCACTAAATTTTAGTATTCCTGGCCACTGTCTTGCAAAATGCGGTGTTGAACGATTAGGCCAATGTAATTGGTACAAATCAATATAATCGGTTTGCAAGCGCTTAAGGGAATTATCAACCGCTTCTATAACTGCTTGGCGCGTTATATCGCCACCCTCTCGTACCCACGATAGTCCATTACCCGCTACTTTTGTTGCCAGTACTATGTCGCTTCGTTTTTGTTTATTACGAGAAAGCCAGTCGCCAATAATTTGCTCTGTTTTACCGTAGGTTTCAGGCGAGGGAGGTACGGCATACATTTCAGCTGTATCAATAAAATTTACGCCACGCTCTAATGCATAGGCTATTTGCTCGTCTGCATCGCGTTGGGTGTTTTGAACGCCCCAGGTCATACTCCCTAAGCAGACTCTTGAAACGTTAACACCGCTACTACCAAGTG
Source organism: Pseudoalteromonas sp. PSi26 (assembly GCF_054960575.1). NCBI lineage: Bacteria > Pseudomonadati > Pseudomonadota > Gammaproteobacteria > Alteromonadales > Pseudoalteromonadaceae > Pseudoalteromonas > Pseudoalteromonas sp. PSi26. The sequence goes on from NZ_JBHNYT010000022.1 coordinate 13,782, forward strand.
GGCTGTATTGCATAGGAATTCCTCATTACTCGTCTTGGGCGTATTTTACTAAGGCTGATAAAAGTGGCTCTTTAATAGGCGATTTTTCACCCGTTTTAAAATCAAACATGACTACTTTTGATGTGCCCGTAGTGGTTATCGCATTTTGTGCGTGACTAAATATACTGTAATTCATTACAAATCGGTCGGTTTTAATATCTGAAATAGTCACGCCAACAGTCAGGGTGTCTGGAAAGGTAACCGGGCGTTTATAGCGAATAGTATTTTCACTTATAACAGGGCCAATACCACCAGGTTTAATGGTGTCGAATAAGTTTAGTTTATTTAAAAAGTCTATTCGGGCTATTTCAAAATAACGCAGGTATACCACGTTGTTAACGTGCTGAAGGGCGTCCATGTCGGCCCATGCTACAGTGATGTCGGTATGAATAGGGTGATTATCTTTGAACCTTTGCATGTACTTATAGCTCTTAACTTTAAAGTACTTAGATTATCAATATGAACTAGTGAGCTCAAGGGAATTTATAATTAGGTGGCTTTAAAAAACTTTGTAACCAATTGATTTTGGTATACAGTTAAAAAACACACACAGGAGCACACACATGCAAAATATAATTAATTGGTTATTAGCTAGTTTAGTTTTTATAGCGTCGTTTACCTGTTATGCAATGGGTAACGCCTCAGGTGCTATTATTCTTATTTTGGCAGGGTTCTTTTTTGAAGTTTTGCTTTGGCTACGAAGTATGAAAGAGCAAGAAAACACGAAACGTCTTTTTTAATTGTCACTAAGCTTGATTATCAATAGTAATTACATGATAATAACTGTATAAATAAACAGTCTTTATTGTGGTGATGAAAAAGTTTATACACATAGATATGGACTGCTTTTATGCGGCGGTAGAAATGCGAGACAACCCAAAGCTTGCAAATGTACCGCTTGCTATTGGCGGCAACAGTAGGCGTGGCGTGTTATCTACCGCTAACTATATAGCCAGAAAGTTCGGCGTGCGCTCTGCGATGTCTAATTACCATGCTAAGCAATTATGTCCTGATTTGGTTATTGTGCCCGGACGTATGGCTGTTTATAAAGAAGTATCGAGCCAAATACGCGAAGTGTTTAGTCGCTATACCCACCTTGTAGAACCACTTTCTCTTGACGAAGCCTACCTTGATGTTACTGACAGCCAAGCCTGTAAAGGCAGTGCTACACTCATTGCTCAGCAAATAAGAGCTGATATATATAACGCAACAGGGCTAACTGCTTCTGCTGGTGTGGCCCCAGTTAAATTTATTGCCAAAATAGCCAGTGACGAAAATAAGCCAAATGGCCAATTTGTTGTACTGCCTAATGAGGTTGACCCATTTTTAGAACAGCTGCCGCTAGGGAAAATTCCTGGTGTGGGTAAAGTGACATTAGAGAGATTAAATCTTAAAGGGCTTTATACAGGGAAAGATGTGCGTGAAAAAGGGGTGAACTGGATGCAGCAGCATGTGGGTAATTTTGGTGTATCGCTTTATCAAAAATGTGCGGGAGAATACATTGGTAGCGTTTCAACTGAGCGGATACGTAAGTCGCTAAGTGTTGAACACACCTACGAATACAATAAAACCAGCCTCCAAGAATGTTTGGATCAGATCCCTAGCTTAATTGATGAATTAACGCGTAGGCTTGATAAGCAACAATTACAAAGTCGTATCAACAAACTGAGTGTAAAAGTGAAATTTGCTAATTTTGTGGTTACGTCAGCCGATCAGGCTTATCACCAATTAAACACCGAAATTTTTGTGCAGTTACTTACTAAGGCGTACCAACGAGGGTTGCAGCAGCCTGTTAGATTATTAGGTATTGGCGTCGGTATTAAAAGCCAGCCAGAGCGTAACTTACAATTGAGCATTTTGGATTAATGCGTAAAATTTTTAACAAGCGTTTTAGATAAATTAAACGCTTATCGCATCTTACTGGTCTTCAATATACAAATCGACGATAATAAAGGTCTATGTTTTTAACAGGACCTGTATTTATGGCATACCCTAAAGCAGTGTTAGCCCAAGTAACAAGCGCTAGCCTTGAATGTGCATCACATGACGCACTGATCATCATAAGTGATGACTTTTCTCAATTACCTAATAATTCGCTACGTGATGCAGTTTTAGCTCAGTCAAAAATTGATGCGCGCATTGGCAAGCAGGTAACCTTACTTGTTATTGAAAATAAGCGTGTAATTTTAGCGCCAACGGGGCCGCTAAATAGAGACTACGACGATGTTCGTCGTTATTTTGATGCCGCTAAACTGGCAATCAATGAAGCTAAGTTATCAGGTAGTGTAAACCCGGCCTTATTTTTACCAAGTTTGTCAGGTGATAGCCGTTATCAGCATGCGCTAGAAGTTGCATTTTTAGGTATGTGCCAAGCGCTTTGGCAGCCTTTAGAAGCGCGTGAGTACTACGGCGAAGAGATTGAGCCGATAGCCACTATTGGGCTAATTAATGCGAGTTCACAAACAGTTAAAGCTGCTAATGCTATTGCGGCTGGCCAGTACGCTGCTCGTGACTTATGTGGTACCGAGCCTGAGCGCATGGCGCCACCTCGCTTTGCTGATTACTGTGTTGATTTATTTAAAGGCACAAATATAGCCGTTGATGTAATAGACGATATTACGGCTATTAATAAAAATTACCCCATGTTAAGTACTGTTGCGCGTGCATCTTATGCGGTTGAACGCCATCATCCACGCGTTGTAAAACTTGAGTATGTACCTGAGGGCGAAGTGACCCGTACACTTATGTTTGTTGGTAAAGGCCTTGTTTACGATACCGGCGGTGCTGATTTAAAAGTGGGTGGTTACATGGCTGGTATGAGTCGTGATAAGGGGGGGGCAGCGTCGGTTGCAGGCTTTATGAAGGCCGTTGCTGATTATCAACCAAAAGGTGTAAAGGTTATTGCTTCTTTAGCGGTTGTGCGTAATTCAATTGGGTCTGATTGTTTTGTACCTGATGAGATAATTACCAGCCGTGAAGGTGTGCGCGTACGCATTGGTAATACTGATGCTGAAGGGCGTTTAGCAATGGGTGATCTACTAAGCGAAATGAAAGATTTAGCTAAAGCCGAGGTTAACCCTACACTATTTACTGTTGCAACGCTTACAGGTCATGCCGCACGAGCAATGGGCCCTTATGGTGCCTATGTAGAAAATGGCCCAGCAAGGCTTGCTAAAGTGTCTCGCCAAATTGCTGATTGTGGCGATTTATGGGCAGATGGTGCTGAAGTATCGCGGTCGCGCCGTGAAGATTACGATTTTATTAAGCCACGTACGTTAGCAGATGATGTTCTTTCAAGTAATAACGCCGCCTCAGCGGTTACTGCACGTGGTCATCAATTTCCTATGGCGTTTTTAGCTGTAGTTGGCGGGCTTGATAAACACGGAACAGACTCTACACAGCCATTACCCTACGTGCATATGGATATTGCAGGAAGTGGTGTTGAAGGCGGTGATTGGCAACATGGCAAACCAACAGCAGCATCTGTTGCTAGTTTATTTGCCTGTTACTGCTTATAAGTAGTTAACTGCTTAAATGAGAAAGCCCTGTTAAACAGGGCTTTTTTTACTTAATTTAATTTGAATCGATTAACAACAGATGAAAGCTCCGTACTACTTTGTTTGAGCTTGTTACTTGCGCTGTTAAGTTGCTTGGTGTTATCTAACGATTGCTCAGTTGATTGAGATAAATCGTTTATGCGTAAGTTTACCTCATCTGCAGCTTGAGTTTGCTGCTCTGTTGCACGTGCAATTTGGCTATTCATTTCAGTGATAATAGAAACGAGTCTTTCAATTTCATTGAGTGAGTTATTAGCAGAAGATACCTGTTCGACCGTTGATACAGAAAGCGCTTGGCTGGCTCTTACTGCATCTACAGCCGCACGGGTACCTTCTTGTAGCTTACTGATCATTGATTGAATTTCATCCGTGCTTTGCCCCGTTCTACTGGCAAGTGTGCGCACTTCGTCAGCAACCACAGCAAACCCCCGACCATGCTCACCAGCACGTGCGGCTTCAATCGCAGCATTAAGCGCGAGTAGGTTTGTTTGTTCAGAAATACTTCTAATTACATCAAGTACAGAGCCTATGTTTTGGCTTTCATTTGCTAAGTCTTCTGTTACACGGCTTACTGTTTCGATGTTTGTCGAGAGTGTTTCTATAGCGGTTATTGTTTCTGCGACTACGTGTTTACCCGTTGATGCATTTTGTGCGGCATCGTTAGCGGCTTGCTCTGCGGCTTCTGCGTTGCTGCTCACATCATGTATTTGATGGGTCATTTGCTCCATTGCTGCTGCAACTTGTGTCGAGCTGTCGTTTTGTAGCTCTATGAATGATTGACTAGTTTTTGTTGAGTCATCAACGGTATGGGCGTGTTCGTTAACATCGTTTGCGCTTTGCGACACATGTACCAACGATTCACGCATTTTTGAAACAAATAAATTAAATGAATGCGATAGCTTCGAAATTTCATCGTTACCTTCTTCATTTAAAGTGCGGGTTAAGTCGCCTTCACCCTGCGAAATATCTTTCATCATGTTAGCGGCAAGTCGTGTCGGTAGTAACACACTTCGCCCTATAAAGTAGCTAAATGCAATAACAGCTACAATCATCACCACAGCATTTATAATAATAAGGTTACGTTGAGACGAAAAAGCAGCATCTATGGTATCTAAATATACACCCGAGCCAATTATCCATTGCCATTGGTTAAACCCTTTTACAAAGGCAACTTTATCAACGGGTTGCTCTTCGCCGGGTTTTGGCCATTTGTAAGGAATAAAGCCTTCGCCGTCTTTTTTAGTAATATTTACCATTTCAACAAACAACGCTTTACCGTCTGGGTCTTTATTGTTTGTTAAATCTTTACCCTCTAGGGCAGGTTTTATTGGGTGCATTACCATTTCTGGTTGGTAGTTGTTTATCCAAAAATAATTAGTTTTATCGTAGCGAAGGGCACGTATTGCACTTATTGCCTGCGTTTGCGCCTGTTGCTGTGTGAGTGTGTTGTTTTGTTCGAGTGTGTAAAAGTGTTCAATAATACTATAAGCGGTTTCCACTACATTTTGTGTTTTTAGGTATTGTTCGTATTTAAGGGCTTTATATTGGTTATTTAAGCTAGAAACACTCAACACAATTAAGCCAAAAATAACAATGCCAACCAACATAGCAAAACGCTGAAAAATACTAAAACGTCGAAGATTAAGCATGTGCGTATCCTTTATTTATTTGCACAAAAAAGTGCATCAAATAAGTTTAGTAAAAATATGCATTTAATCTAGGGCTTGTTTATATTTCGAGGTTAAATCTGCAGCTGTATTTGAGCCATTTAACCAAGACTGAGTTTAATACTCGTTTTAAATAAAAAAGGCTGATTAAAAAATCAGCCTTAATAAGTTAGTTACTGTTTGTTATTTAACATCAAAATGACGGTTAAAGAAATTCGTAATAGTTTGGTGTAAATGAGTTTGAACTTGCTTACCGCGCAAGCTATGTTTTGAACCTGGGTAGGTCATCATTTCAAACTGTTTTTCACTGTCTTGCAGTTGTTTAAATAGTTTAGTTGCATGAGTAAACAATACATTGTCGTCTGCCATACCGTGATAAATCATAAGTGGTCCCTTTAGACCATCGGTATATGGAAATACTGCGCTAGCTTCATACCCTTTTGCATTTGTATCAGGGTGACCTAAATAACGCTCGGTGTAATGAGTGTCGTATAATGCCCAATCAGTTACAGGCGCACCTGATACACCGGCAGTAAAGTAGTCACCAGCTTTAAACATGGTCATAAGAGCCATATAGCCACCGTAGCTATGGCCGTATATACCAATGCGTTTAGTATCTACGTAGTCAAGTGTACGTAAAAATTCGACCCCTTTAATTTGGTCTGCTACTTCAACGTCACCTAGGTTTTTATATATAGCGTCTTCAAACTTTTTACCACGGTTGTACGAACCACGGTTATCAAGTTGAAAAATTACATAACCTTGCTGCGCCATATATTGAAAGTATAAATTTTTGCTGCGCCAGCTGTTTGTAACGCGTTGAGCATGCGGGCCGCCGTATACGTTAACAATGACTGGGTGCTTTTTACCCGCACTCATATTAGTTGGTTTGAACAAGCGGTAATACATTATTTGTCCATCGTCGGCTTTTAACGTGCCGTACTCAGGTGTTGCTAAATTGCTTAAATAAGGTGTAAGTGGGTGGCTGTTATCTAACTTGTTTTCTTCAAGCCAAGTAATAAATTCGCCGTTAACTTTGCGCAGTGCTGCTGAGTTTGGTTTGTTTACTGAAGAACTTGTATCGATAAACGTTTTACTATCTTTTGCAAGCACTATGTTGTGGTACTGGCCTTTTTCAGTGATTCGTTTAGAGTCGCCTTTTTTAAATAAAGGCGCGCTGTATAAATGGCTTTCAAGAGGTGTATCTTTTCTGCCAGCAAAATACACTATGCCTTTTTTCTCATCAACGCCTTTTAAGCTATCAACAGCCCAGTCACCCGATGTAATTTGACGAACTAACTGTCCATTTGTGCGGTAAAGGTATAGGTGCTTGAACCCATCGCGCTCAGATGCCCACACAAAGTGTTTTTTGTCTTTTAAAAAAACGAGGTCAAAATGCAAATTGATCCATGTATCGCTGTTTTCGGTTAGGGCTACTTTTTGCTTTTTAGACTCAGAGTCATAAAAGCGTAGTTCTAAAGTTTGCTGTGAGCGGTTTTGCCATTGGTAAGAAAGCGTTTTGCTGTCTTTTAACCATTTTGCGCGGGCAATGTAAATATCTTCGTCTTTACCTAAGTCAATCCAATCAACTTTTTGATCGTTTAATTTAACCACACCTAACTGAATTTTTACGTTGTCAGTACCGGTAAAAGGGTAGCGCTGATTAAATAACTTTACTTCGTCAGCGTATATTTCGTTACGAATAGCTTCTTTAACAGGTGACTCATCAACACGGGTGTAAGCAATTTTAGTTTCATCGCCCGACCACCAGTAACCTGTCATGCGGCTCATTTCTTCTTGCGCTACAAATTCGGCCATACCATTTTTAATAACACCGCCGCCATCTTGGCTTAATTGAATTTCTTTACCTGAATTAAGTGCTAACGCATATAGGTTTTGCTCTCGTATAAACGATACGTAGTTACCTTTTGGCGAAAAGCGTGCGTCGGTTTCAAATGCATCTGTGTTGGTCAGTTTTTTACTTTTGGCTGAGGCTAAGTCGTAGTAGTACAGATCGCCATTAAGCGGAAATAAAAGTGCTTTGCCATCGGCTGACCATGTGTACTCTAGAATACCTTTACCAAAAATACGTTGGCGTTCGCGGCGTGCTTTTTCTTCGTCTGATAGGTTTTCAGGGCCAGAAAATAATTCAGCTGAATCGACCAATACACGATTAGTGTTATCTTTTAGGTTGTATTCCCACAAATCGTAGCGGTTGTAGTCGTCAGTTTTACCCTGTAGGTAAGTTACACGGCTTCCATCTGGCGAAAATTTAAGTTGAACGGGAGATTTACCTGACAGGCTTGGATCATCAAAAATGCGTTCTAGCGATAAAGGTTTTGCTTGAACACTGATAGCGCCCACAATAAGTGGTACAGCGAGTGAGAGGTGTTTTATTTTTTTTAGCACAAGGTTACCTTAGCTCAGTATAAATATTATTTTGAATGGTAAAGCCAAGCGTGTGCAACTGCAACTAAATGCTATAAAGTAGCAATTATTAAGGATTAACAAGGGAAAACACAATGACAGATAGCGAATTTGAACTGGCCGTAGAACTTAAACGAGATTGTATAGAGTTAGCCGATTGGCCACTGTGCAAGGTGCTTTTATTAAACGATAGCCTGTACCCGTGGTTTGTATTAGTGCCAAGGCAAGCTGGTTTAAAAGAAATCATCGACTTATCTGAAGACGATCAAGAGGTGTATTTAAAAGAGTCTGCAAAACTAAGTAAGTTACTTATTGAGGTTTTTAACCCAGATAAATTAAACGTCGCGGCTTTAGGGAATATGGTGTCGCAATTACACATTCATCATATTGCACGATTCAAAACTGATAAAGCGTGGCCTGCGCCAATATGGGGTAAGTTTGCGGCGGTCCCTTACACTGAAGAACAAATAGAAAAAATAAAAGCACGTTTTTAAAAGCGAAAACATTTACACAAGTGAGGATTAATATGAAATTACTTAAAACCCTGAGTACTAGCTTATTTATTATTGCGCTATCGGGCGGTTATGTTACAGCTACTGAGCCGCTAAATAATACTGAGGTTGTAAAAAAGGCAGATATTAAGAACTTTGCTGCTCATAGCAACCTTGTGTATTCTGCTGCGCAGCCTAGTAAAGAGCAATTAAAGCAATTGTCTAAAGCAGATGTGAAGCACGTTATAAATTTACGTGGAGCAAATGAACAAGATTGGGATGAAGGCGAGTTTGTTCAAACGCTTGGTATGGGTTATCACGCATTACCTATTTCTGGTGCGCAAGATATTACAGTAGAAAATGCCCGCAACTTAGCCAGTTTACTTAAAAAGCTAAACGGTGAGCCGGTTTTGGTTCATTGTGCAAGTAGTAATCGGGTCGGTGCTTTAGTCGCTATATCAGCCCATGAAGACGGATTGAGCGTTGACGAAGCACTAGAAAAAGGAAGACGTTGGGGGATGAAAAGCCTTGAATCTAAAGTGCGTGATGTTATAAGCAAATAAAAATAAAGGCGTTACAAGGATAACTGTAACGCCTTTTTAGTTTTGATTAGTTAAGACCAAGTACGTCTTTACCTTGTTTAAAGGTCACATCTACTGGGATGTTTGCTTGGCTTAGTTTTTCTAAATCTTTGGTAAGAGACTCTTTAATATCACCATGGGTTGCAATCAGCTGGTCGACTTTTTGGTAATCGCCGTCACCTTGCAAAGTTAAAATTAGACGAGAAAGTTTAGCCATAGCAATACTCATTTTTTCCATATTGACGCGGTAAAAGCCTTCTTCATTTTTAGAAAATGCCCCTTCTTGTGCAAAAAAGTTAAAGCGGATCATATTCGCTTTTCCGTGTGCACTTGACGCGCCAAAGCGCACTGAGCGGAAAATACCGGCCATAAAAGTAATGTAGTAATCTTCAATGGTTCCTTCGCTGATCTCGCCTTTATTTAATAATTGCTCAACCATGTATAAGCCTAAAATGTCGGCTTTACCTTCTTCAAGTGCGCTTGCGTGCTCTTGTAATGATTGGCGAACAGTTCCTTTACCTGTAATCGTATTTTTAATGCCTAAACCATGAGCTACTTCATGAAACATAGTGTTAGCAAAAAAAGCATCAAAGGTAATGTGCTTTCGTTGCTCAGGCACGATTAACTGCTCTGAAATAGGCACTAAAATTTTATCAAATTTAGCCCGCATAGCATTTTTAAGTTGTAGGCGGCGCGTGCCTTTTTCTAACTGCACCTGTTCATCGTTTGGTAAGTTAATTGCGATGGTTTTGCTGCCGGCATTTGAATGACCTGCATAATAAACAACGTCATACGCGTTTAAGTCTGCATCTGAACCGGGGACTTCATGCTTATATTTATCATCAACAGGTAAACCTTTTTGAAGCTCAGGTAAAAATGCTGCAAACTTGGCAAGACGCTCGCTCCATTTTAAATCTTTAATTAATACATAAGATTCATAGGCAGTACGATAACCAAATAGTTGGTCTTCGTAGGTTTCAATTGGCCCAATAACCACATCGATTGGGTTATTTTTCATGTCCATCCATGCAAAGTCAGATACCTGAAAATCATCTTTTTGAAGCGCGTCAGCACGGAGATTTAAGTAATTTGCAAATTCTTTATTGTCGGCAAGTTTGCTGGCTTGGCGAAGTAAATCGGCTGCTTTTGCAAGTTCTGTTGCGTACTCTTTTGAGTAAGGTACGCTGTAAAGCTTACCTTGTTCGTCACGTTTGATTATTGAGTATAAGCCTGTTTTGTCTTCTACGTCCGCGTTATTAAGTTCTTCTTTAGTTATATCAGCAGGATAAAACTGTGCACCCAGTGGCTTTTCTTTATAGCCTGAAAGAAACGTTTCATCGCCATTTAAACGGTCCCACGGGCCGTAGTTTATATCGGCAAATTTGCGAATGTGTTGATCAGTTAGTTTTGCTAAAAAGGCATCTTTATCTTCACCAAATGCTTGTTTCCAAAATAAGGCATCCATTATTTTTGACGCGTCTATCAAAATAGCAACCATTGCCTTTTGATTGTCACTTAAGTGTGATAAATCGCTTTGTAAGCTAAAGTCGGTGTATATATTTAAGCGTTGTTTATCAACATTAATAAGCTCAGGCCCCATTACTTTTACGGGTGTTTGCGATGTTGTCTCTGTAGATGAGGAGGGGTGTTCTGAACATGCGCTCAGAAAAACAACACCAGAGAGTAAAATGGCTTGGCTAATTTTATTTAAGATCATTATTTTGCCTATTTAACAGTTAATTTAATAATAGGTAGACGCTTGTCCTGGGGCTCATTGGCGGCACGCTACTATATTGTGACAGCATTAAAGCAAATCTAAACAGTAAATAGCAAGTATTCGGCGGTGTATGGTAATTGTGTTGTTGAAAATAAGAGAGCAAAATAAAATTAAATAATTTCCTTAACTTTAACGGTAAGTTAGGCAATACTGATTGTAAGTTCATTATTAAAAAAATTAACTGTTATAGCGTGTAGTACTATTACAACTAAAAAGGATGACTGCTTTATGTCTACAGAGAATGCATTATTAACAATATTAGTTGATAGAATAAATAACGATACACTTGTATTACCTACATTACCTGAAGTTGCTGTTAAAGTTCGCCAAGCTGCAGACAACCCTGAAGTTAATTTAATGCAAATGTCGGAGGTTATTTCACAAGACCCTTCGTTATCTGCTCGTATGATTAAAGTCGCTAATAGTGCAATTATGGGGCGTGCAGTTAAGGTATCTACCTTACATCAAGCAGTTACCCGCATTGGTTTACGTCAAATTAAGAACATAGCGACAGCAATGGCTATGGAACAATTATTTGTTTCTAACAACGATCTTATTAAAGGCTACATGGATAAGGCGTGGCAAAAAACATTAACGGTGGCGAGTCATTCAATTACGCTAATGGAGTTTTACTTACAAAATAATAAACGTACGTCGCTAAATCGCGATTCAATTACGTTGGCGGCTTTAGTTTATAACATTGGTGTATTACCTATATTAACTGAGGCTGAGCGGCACCCTGAGGTGTTTGCAAAGCCTAGCTTTTTAGCACATGCCATTCAAAAGCTAAGTGGCAAAATTGGGTCATCAATCATGAATGCTTGGGAATTCCCTGTGGAGTTTTCAAATGTGGCATTAAGTTGGGCTGACCCAAGCTATAAACCAGAACAAGTAAGTTATGTAGATTTTATTCGAATAGGGGCTATTCTAGAGGGGACTCTGCAGGTATCTGATAAATCAGCAGCTCTGCAAACTTATATAGATAAAGGTGTTATTTCATCTATGCAGTTGTTCTCAAGCGATGAATACAATGAAATGCTTGTAGATGTAAAAGACATGTTTAGCTAATTAAGCCTTCAATTTAGCGCAATAAAAAAGCACGATTAAATCGTGCTTTTTTATTGCTATTAAACGCTTGTTTTAGGAGGTAACTAAATCGTCAGCATCGCCTAAACCTTGGGTTAGCTCTTCTAGCAATTGTTTAATTTCTTCAGATGCTAAAATAAAATCGGCATCAAGTTTTACTGCCATGTCTTCTTTAGGTATGTCAGCGTTTTCTTCTTTTAATGTATCTGAATAACTCAAACGTTTGATTGAACCATCATTTTGCAGCATGAATTTAACACGCTCTTGCCAATCTAGGGCAAGTTTAGTAACGCGTTTACCACTTTCAAGGTGCGATTTAACTTCATCACATGACAGGTCATGGCCTTTTAATTTAACTTGCGCGCCACTGTCATCAGCTTCTTCAAGATCAGCGTCAGAGCCAATTGCAAAACCTTCTGGCGTAGTAAAATTAGTTAACCAATCAGTTAAAAATACATCAAGGTCATAATTTGCAAATGCAGGCACAACTGGAAGCGTACCTAACGATTTACGTAACAGTGCTAACAGCTCTTCCGCTTTATTAAAGCTTGCACTATTAACCACAACCCATCCATTTTCTTGGTCAATAAATGCAAATTGTAAGCTCGACTTTTTAAATGCTTGAGGGAGTAAGTTATGAAGAATATTTTCTTTTAATTCGTCTTTTTCTTTCTTTTTAACGGGGCGGTTTTCTTCAGCTTCAATTTGATCAACTTTTTCGGCAACTAATTCGTTTATTACAGAAGCCGGTAATACTTTTTCTTCGCGTTTAGCACACACTAGAATACTTTTTTGAGAGAAGTGAGAAAGTGCTTCGCTATGCTTTCCAAATGCTTTCGTCCAGCCAAAGGTAGAGAGCTCTTGGCCTGTACAAGGGCGAAATAGGTCTTGCTCTAATGCTTTATCAAAGTCTTCTTGTGTGTACGAAACATCTTGTTTAAAGCGGTAACAAATAAGGTTACTAAACCACATAGGGGAGATAATCCATCTGAAAAATTTGCTCAATCATAACAATAAAAGTCGCTCCTCGAAATGACTGATTAACGACTATTTAAATTAACTTTTATTGAATATAGAAAGTGGTTTAGCCATATTTTTAGGAAACTGTATAAAGTAATGCAACCCCTCACCAGGTTTACTTGTTGCTTCAATTGAGCCGCTTAGTGTCTGTTTAACTAAATTAAACATTATGTGAGTACCCAAACCACTTCCACCTTCATCGCGTTTGGTGGTGAAAAATGGGTTAAACAATTTTTCAAGCTGCTCAGTGGTGACTCCGTTGCCGTTGTCTTTGTAGTTAATGGTTAGGTTGGTTTCGTCACTTGTGATGTTAATGTCCATAACACCATTGGTTTTACCTTCAAAACCATGAATGAGTGAGTTAACAATGAGGTTAGTAAATATTTGGCTTATGGCGCCGGCTGGCAGATTTAATACTAGATCATCAGGGCAGTGTAGATTAATAGTGTGCGATGTTTTTTTCAATTTAGGGTGAAGCGATCGTATTACTTCATTTACATAATCTTTAAAGTTTATGGTACGCACAGCCTCACTGGCTTGGTCTACAGCAATTTGCTTAAAACTTGCAATGAGGTCAGAGGCTCTGTCTAAATTTGTAGTAAGCAAGCTTGTGCTCTGTTTGGCTTCGTTAATAAACTCTTCCAACGCCTTTGGCGAAAGTGTTTTTTCAGCATAGGCACTTTCGAGCTTATTTAAGCGTTCTTCTAAAAATGATACCGCAGTTACACCAATGCCGATGGGGGTATTTATGTCGTGAGTGATCCCCGCAACTAGCCCTCCTAAAGCAGCCATTTTTTCTGTACCAACGAGCCGCTCTTGAGCCAGTTTTAATTCATCAATGTAGCGTTGAGATTCCGCTTGTTTCGTGATCAGTTCTTTTTCGGTACTGCGCCGAAGGTCTACCTCATCTGTTAATACTATTTTTTGTTTTTCTAATTCATATTTTTGTTGTTGTAATTCCATCATTGCTTGACTTAAGTTAGACGTTTTACGAGCAACATCTTGCTCTAGCTGAATATTATGTTGGTCTAACTTCTCGTTGCTCACAATTAATTTGCTTTGAGTTCGCTCGAGCTCTTTTCTGTACTGAACAACCTTATCGATTAGATTATTAAAAGATTGCTCCATTACTTTAAGCTCATTGTGTTCTTCAGTTTCAATTTCGATGCGCTGTCCTTCTAGCTCATCGAGTTGCAGGTTTTCAATTTGTTCGGTGAGCTGATAAAGCGGGTCGGTAAGTAGCTTTCTAAAGGCCATTAAAAATAAAATAATTAAAAATGTAGTCTTGATCATGGCATTACCAATCAAAAAGTAGATTGATACCATTATTCTGCTTAATACAACTTCTCGGCTTGAAAATAACGTAACATCACCGACTTGGGTGGCTCGCCCTGAAAATTCGAATATAAGTGGGAATGTATACCCAAACAAGCCTGATTTAGAGTCTTCTAGCATGGCTTCTTCTTGGACAAGTTGCTGGCTATAGAGTTTATGAATATCTAAAGAGCGACCAAGTTGCGAAATAACTTCACCACTGTCATCACGCACTATGATCCCTTCTATCATTGGGATAGCGAGTAGCCCTTCTGCGGTGGTGATTGTTTGTTTTGTATTAAGCTCCCAAATAGCTCGTGTTAAGCTGCGGCTGAAGGTTTTTTGTAAGGTTGTTAGTTCATCTTTTATGTAATCTTTAGTGTTTAAATATTCAGCAAGCACCTGCCCGCATGTCACTACAAAGGTAAGCAAAAAATAGACCGATAACACACTGGTCAGTAATCTTTTAGAAAGGCTTTTCTGTAGCATGAGAGGTCAACAATTCCTTGGGATATAATTAAGTATTTGCACTACTATTTAAAATTTAGTCAATAAATGCTTAAAAACAAATAATAAATGATTTATTTTATGATAAATAAGGGCTGATTTTTGCTTTTTTTTGCCACATACTTACTGCTTATGAGTGTTTGTATATTATTGATTAACTAGTTTTTGTTTGTTTTTTATACTTTATAGTGATAATAAACTATCCCTTTTGGCTTGTTAAGTTTATTCAATAATAGATTGTTACAAAATGTGGACAAAAAGCCCAGGCACTATGTTGTAAATATAGGTACTACTGTGTGGATATGAGTTTACCAACGACAGCCGCGCTTAACGACATTAATTATGCTTATTTAGTAGTTTTATAATATGAATTTTTCTATTTTAGTGTGTGATGACTCAACAGTTGCACGAAAACAAGTAATCAGATGTTTGCAACAGTGTATAGATGCAGATATTCAGCAAGCTACAAATGGCGCGCAAGCTATTGAATTACTGAAAACTAGCCGCTTTGATTTGCTATGCTTGGATTTAACTATGCCTGAGATTGACGGCGTTGGCGTTCTTGAATACATAAAAACAAACAAGATTGAGTGTTTTGTACTTGTGATTTCTGCTGATATACAAGAGAAAATGAAATTACGTGTAGCCCAGTTAGGTGCTATCGATTTTATTAATAAACCAATAGATAAAACAAGAATGGACAATATTTTGCATAAATTTGGCATTCATTAGGTTTTTTTATATCGAAAAAGGCTGTTTTATCTTTTAATTTGCACTTGACAGCATAGCCTTTGTTAAGGCAGTCTTACCCCATGAAAACAATTAATCGCGTACTGACCATTATTATTACAACCACCATTCTTTCTGGATAGTGGCATAGGTCGGTGCAACAAATTTAAAGGCCTGTGTTCACTTAGAGCACAGGCCTTTTTTCGTTTTATGGGATGAGGAACATAAACAATGCGCGTTTTAAAATTTGGTGGATCATCACTTGCCGACTTTGCCTGCCTTGAGCAGGTAGCTCAATTAGTTAAAGCACAATTAAAAGATGAAATGCTTTTGGTATTATCGGCGCCCGGTGGAATGACCGACTCACTAGTTGCTCTAGCTAGTTCGGCAGAACAAGGCCAAGACTTTAGCTCTTTGTGGGAAGCTTTAACGAGTCGTTGTAACGAGCTAAAAGCAGCCGTAGAAAAAGGGTATGGTCCAATTGACCACTGGCCAAATTTTGAAGAACTAAAAAATAAGCTTGATGGTGTATCTTTAATTAAGTGCTGCCCCGATCAAGTGCGTGCGTTTGTTATAAGCTTTGGCGAGCGAGTGAGTGTGTCGCTTATGCAGCGCTTATTAAACTCACATAAGGCGGTTTATTTAGAGGCGACAAGTTGCGTTGCATCAACAGGTGGTTTTATTGATGCTGAAGTTGATTTAGTTGCAAGTAAAGCGCATTTTCAAGCGGCATTGAAAGAAAAGCCAGCCACGATTTATATTATGCCCGGTTTTACAGCAAGCAATGATAAAGGCGAGCTTACAACACTTGGGCGCAATGGGTCTGATTACTCAGCGGCTATTGCAGCGGCGTGTTTAGAGGCAGATGTTTGCCAAATTTGGACTGATGTTGATGGTGTTTATAGCGCAGATCCTCGTTATATCAAAAAAGCCACTAAAGTTGACTTTTTGTCATACAAAGAGGCAATGGAGCTTTCTTACTTTGGCGCTAAAGTACTTCACCCAAAAACTATTTTGCCTTGTGCCAAAGCGGGCGTGCCGTGTGAAATAAAAAATACGCATAACCCTGATGCCCAAGGGTCGCTAATCGGAAATGACTATTCATCAGAAGAGCCCGTAAAAGCAATTTCAAGCCTTCAAGACTTAGCTATGCTGACTGTCTCGGGTCCAGGAATGAAAGGCAAAGTGGGCATGGCCTCTAAAGTTTTTAATGCGCTTGCTCACGATAACGTATCTATTGTGTTGATCACGCAATCGTCGTGTGAATTTAGCATCAGCTTTTGTGTACATGAGAGCGACTTAGCCCTTGCTTTAACTGCTTTACAAACAGCGTTTGAGCTTGAATCTCAAGCAGGTTTAATTGAGCCTGTTCAAGTTCAGCGTAATTTAGCCATAGTAACGCTTGTGGGTGATAACATGCGAGCACATCGTGGTTTAGCCGCTAAGTTTTTTGCATCCCTTTCTCAAGCACAAGTAAACATTGTGGCAATTGCACAGGATTCTACTGAAAGTGCTATTTCAGCTGTGATTGACGGTGAGTTATGTAACGACGCAGTGAAAATATGCCATGAGAACTTTTTCACGCATGTGCCTTCAATTGATGTGTTTTTACTAGGGTGTGGCTTAGTAGGGCAAGAACTGATATCTCAATTAGAGCGCCAACAAGCATGGCTTGAAAAGCGTAATATTAAACTTAATTTGTACGGCGTTGCTAACTCTCGTCAGTTGCATCTTGATAGCGAGGGTATCGCCTTTAGTGATTGGCAGCAAAAATTAGCAGTATCAGAGCAATCATTTGACCTAAAACTGGTTGAGCAATTTGTTAAGCAAAATCATTTAGTTAACCCTGTGCTGGTGGATTGTACATCGTCTGATGCACTGGCGGCGCAATATGTTGACTTTTTAAATGCGGGTTTTCACGTTGTAGCAGCCAACAAAAAAGCAACAACTAGCTCTTACACTTACTATCAAGATTTAATAGCAGCAACACAAAAAAATAACCGCAAGTTTTTATACGAAACAAACGTAGGTGCAGGCCTTCCTGTTATCGATAATTTACAGTCTTTATTTGGTGCAGGAGATGAATTACTTGAATTTAGCGGTATTTTATCGGGCTCATTGTCATACATGTTTGGCGCTTTGCAAGATGGTTTGTCACTGTCAGAGGCAACCATTAAAGCAAAAGAAAGTGGTTTTACAGAGCCAGATCCTCGTGATGATTTATCGGGAACTGATGTTGCGCGTAAGTTGTTAATTATTGCGCGTGAAGCAGGTATGAAATTAGAGCTATCCGACATTGAAGTAGAGTCGGTATTACCACAAGGGTTTGCCGAAGGAGATAGTATTGATGAGTTTATGGCAAAACTACCTAGCTTAGACGCTGACTTTAACGCACGTATTGAGCAAGCGGCAAGTGAAGGAAAAGTTCTTCGTTACGTGGGGACAATTAAAGAAGGCCACTGTAAAGTAGGTATTGAGGCGGTTGATTCATCACATGCGCTTAATGTTATTCGCGATGGTGAAAATGCGCTTGCAATTTTAAGTCAATACTACCAACCACGTCCTTTTGTTATTCGTGGTTACGGCGCTGGCTCTGAAGTAACTGCTGCAGGTGTATTTGCAGACGTTTTAAAAACATTATCGCGCTAGGAGTCGAAAATGATTGAAGTATATGCGCCTGCATCTATTGGTAATTTTGCAGTTGGATTTGATGCGCTAGGTGCTGCTCTTGCGCCAATTGATGGTAGTTTATTGGGAGATGTAGCACTTGTTAGCGCAGCCCCTTGTGATGAGTTTGTTTGTTCAGGCGAATATGCTCATAAATTACCAAGCGATGCGAAAGAAAACTTAGCATATCAGTGTTTAGTGCACTTTAGAGCTCATGTCGCACCAGATATGCCAACGGTAAAGCTAGAGCTTAAAAAAAACCTGCCAATTGGTTCTGGATTAGGATCGAGTGCTTGTTCGGTGGTTGCTACATTTGCAGCGCTTGATAAGTTTGCAAAAACACAGTTAAGTCAAGTACAGCTAATTGAGTTGATGGCAGATTTTGAAGCCGTTGTAAGTGGCGGACGCCATTACGATAATATTACGCCTTGTTATTTAGGCGGTTTGCAGCTAACTGGCGATTTAATTCCTAATAAATCTATAGAACTACCTGTTGATGAAAACTGGTATTACGTTGCGGCGTTTCCAGGCTTTTCGCTTAATACAGCAAAAGCGCGTTCTGTTTTGCCAAAAGATCTTAGCATGCATGCAAGCGTTGAGTTTGCGCAGCGTTTATCCTCTTTTAGTAGCTTGTTATTAACAGCACGTTTTGACGATGCATTAAGCATAATGAAAGACGAAATAGCAGAACCTTACCGTGCACCGCTTATTACTGGTTTTAGCGAGGCGAAAGCAAGTTTACCCGCACTTGGAGCTGAGGCAGTTAGTATTTCAGGCGCAGGGCCTACCTTATTTACTGTATGTAAAACACTTGAAGCGGCTGAACAATGCGCTAAATGGTTAAAAGATAATTACATAAATGAGCAAGGTTTTTGCCATATTTGTAAGTTAGACAACGACGGCACGCGTCAATTAAATGTTTTATAGGATTAGAAGTCATGCAATTACATAATTTAAAAGATAACTCACAAAAAGTGTCGTTTGTAGAAGCAGTAAAAACAGGACTTGGACGTAACCAAGGTGTGTTTTTTCCTGAAGCGTTAGCGCCTATGGCTGATGTTGACGCATTACTTGATATGGATTTTGTTACGCGCAGTAGCAAAATTTTATCCCATTTAATTGGTGATGAGTTGCCAAGTAGCACTGTTGCCGACATGGTTAAAAATGCGTTTAATTTTCCAGTTAAGTTAGTCGAGGTAGAAGAAAACACCTATTGTTTGGAGCTATTTCATGGTCCTACGCTTGCCTTTAAAGATTTTGGTGGGCGCTTTATGGCTGAATGCTTAGCGCAGTTTAACCAAGGTGAAAAGGTGACTATTCTAACAGCAACATCAGGTGATACTGGTGCAGCGGTTGCACATGCATTTTACAATAAACCAAACATTGATGTGGTTATTCTTTACCCCAAAGGAAAAATTTCACTTGCTCAGCAAAAGCTATTTACTACCTTAGGTGGCAATATTCATTGTTACGCGGTTGATGGCAGTTTTGACGATTGCCAAGAACTTGTTAAGAAGTCGTTTTTAGATGAAGAAGTTAAATCTACACTTGGCTTAAATTCAGCAAATTCGATAAACATAAGCCGCTTAGTCGCTCAGGTATGTTATTACTTTGAAGCGATTGCACAACTGCCAAAAGAAAAGCGTGCAACAGCGCATATTTCTGTACCAAGTGGTAACTTTGGTAATGTATGCGCTGCAATGATTGGCGCTGTAATAGGGTTGCCAGTTGGAAAGTTAAGTGCAACAACAAACCAAAACGACACCGTTCCTCGTTTTATACTTGATAAAAATTGGTTGCCTAATGCAACGCTAGAATCGCTTTCAAATGCGATGGACGTGAGTAAGCCGAATAACTGGCCACGTGTGCAAACTATGTTGGACAACAACTGGTTTAGTTACGACAACTTTTACTCAATTAGTGTTGACGAAGAAAACACTCAAACGGTGATGAAAAATATTCATCAAACAGGGTATGTTGCAGAGCCACATACAGCAATTGCCTACCAAGGTTTAGTCAATAACCGAGCTCCGGGTGCTGCGGGCATCTTTTTAGCAACTGCACATCCAGCTAAGTTTAAAGAAAGTGTAGAAGGTATACTAAATATTGAACTTGATATGCCAAAGCCATTGAGCGACGCATTGGCTAAACCGTGTCTTGCAAGCGACATAAACGCCGATTACGACGCTTTGCGTACAGAAATACTGGCTAAGTTAGCTTAAATATTAAGTAAACACGAAAGCGGCTATGGCCGCTTTTTTGCACATTTTAAACCGTGAAATAGCTTTGTTAATTAACTAATTAAATGTAATAAATACAAAACATTTAAAATAATTATGTAAGTTATTTAAAAATATCATCTTAAAAAGGGTGTGAAATAGTTTTAATCCCTGATTAAATATCCTCAACTTAAGAACGTAGGCAAAGTGCGGTTTTAAGCGTACAATATAGCCTCTAAAAAATACCATACACGTTGCCCAGGAGCCCCCAATGTTAGAACGAAGCATGAATATTTCGGACTTTGATCCAGAGTTATTTGACGCGATGAGCAAAGAAACATCACGTCAAGAAGAGCACATTGAGTTAATTGCATCTGAAAACTACTGTAGCCCACGCGTACTTGAAGCACAGGGTTCTCAACTTACTAACAAATATGCTGAAGGTTATCCTGGCAAGCGTTACTACGGTGGCTGTGAGCACGTAGACGTGGTTGAGCAATTAGCTATTGACCGCGCAAACGAATTGTTTGGTACTGACTACGCAAACGTTCAGCCGCATGCAGGTTCGCAAGCCAATGCCGCTGTTTTCCAAGCCTTATTAAGCCCGCTTGATACCGTACTTGGCATGAGCCTAGCACACGGTGGCCATTTAACTCATGGTTCACACGTAAACTTTTCAGGTAAAACATATAACGCAATTCAGTATGGCCTAAACGAAGAGACTGGTGAAATTGACTACGCACAAGTTGAAGCGTTAGCACTAGAGCACAAGCCAAAAATGATTATTGCAGGTTTTTCTGCTTATTCAGGTATTGTTGATTGGGCTAAGTTTCGCGAAATTGCAGATAAAGTAGATGCTTACTTGTTTGTTGATATGGCGCATGTTGCAGGTTTAATTGCTGCGGGTGTTTACCCAAGCCCAGTACCATTTGCACATGTTGTTACTACAACGACGCATAAAACATTAGCGGGCCCTCGTGGCGGTTTGATTATTTCTGCATGTGGTGACGAAGCAATTTACAAAAAGCTTAACAGTGCTGTATTCCCTGGTGGCCAAGGTGGTCCTTTATGTCACGTTATTGCTGCAAAAGCAGTGGCATTCAAAGAAGCTTTACAACCAGAATTTAAAGAATACCAAACACAAGTTGTTAAAAATGCCCAAGCAATGGTTAGCGTGTTACAAGAGCGTGGCTACAAAGTTGTTTCTGGTAAAACAGACAATCACTTGTTCTTACTTGATTTAATCGATAAAGACATTACGGGTAAAGATGCTGATGCAGCATTAGGTAATGCGAACATTACGGTTAACAAAAACTCAGTTCCTAATGATCCGCGTTCTCCGTTTGTAACGTCTGGCTTACGTATTGGTTCTCCTGCAATCACGCGCCGTGGTTTCAAAGAGGCTGAATCTAAAGAGCTTGCTGGCTGGATTTGTGATGTACTAGACAACATTGCTGATGAGTCTGTTCAAGCACAAGTAAAAGAAAAAGTGAAAGCAATTTGTGCAAAACTACCTGTTTACGCTTAATAAAGTAAAACGGTAATTTAGATCACATAAGCAAACATGCTATTATAAAAGCCGCTTTTTAGCGGCTTTTTTGTTTTTAAAACGGATACCTTTAGTTATGCATTGCCCATTTTGTACAGCAAAAGACACCAAAGTTATAGATTCGCGCCTTGTTGGCGGTGGCCATCAAGTTCGCCGCCGTCGTGAGTGTAACGATTGCCACGAACGTTTTACCACGTTTGAAGGGGCAGAGCTGGTTATGCCGCGTGTTGTAAAACAAGACGGCAGTCGCGAACCATTTAATGAAGATAAGTTACTAAATGGTTTAAATCGTGCGCTTGAGAAGCGCCCCGTCAGTACAGAACAAGTTGATGAAGTAGTAAATATAATAAAGTCGCAATTACGCGCAACGGGTGAGCGAGAAATTTCGAGCCATTTGGTGGGTGAATGCATTATGGAAGCGCTTAAAAAACTAGATAAAGTCGCTTATGTAAGGTTTGCATCAGTATATCGCTCGTTTGAGGATATACGAGAGTTTGGCGAAGAAATTGCCCGCTTAGGGGAATAAGCATGAGCAGCCAATCAGCATTTACCGAGCACGATAAACTATATATGGCGCGTGCTATTGAGCTTGCTAAAAAAGGTCGATTTACCACAACGCCTAATCCTAATGTTGGCTGTGTACTTGTAAAAGATAATCAGATAATTGGTGAAGGGTTTCATCAATTAGCAGGGCAAGGACATGCAGAGGTAAATGCACTTGCTGTAGCCGGTGAAAAAGCAAAGGGTGCAACTGCCTATGTAACACTTGAGCCTTGTAGCCATTACGGGCGCACGCCACCCTGTGCTGAAGGACTCAAGGCTGCTGGTATTAAAAAGGTTATTGCAGCCATGGTTGATACCAACCCGCAAGTGGCAGGTAAAGGCCTTAAAATACTGAGTGACGCCGGAATAGAAGTTGCTCATGGGTTGCTTGAACAAGAGGCTCGCGCATTAAACTTTGGCTTTTTTAAACGTATGGAGCAAGGGCTTCCTTATGTAACCTGTAAATTAGCAGCCAGTATAGACGGCAAAACAGCGCTAAAAAACGGAAAAAGTAAGTGGATCACAGGCCCTGCTGCACGAAAAGATGTGCAGCTATACCGCGCTCAAAGCTGTGCCATTTTAACGGGGGCCGATACGGTTCTTGTTGATAATGCAAAACTCAATGTTCGACCAAGTGAGTTACCATATTCATTACCAACCAACTTACCGCTACGTCAGCCGGTGCGTGTTATAATAGACTCGCAAAACAGATTAACACCTGACCTTGCGCTATTTAAAATAGCGCACCCGGTAATTATATTTACTACCAAGGTTGATAATTCAATGCAGTGGCCGCATTTTGTTAAGCACATAGCGGTGCGCGAGCAACAGGGTAAGGTTGATTTAACCGATGTATTACAAACACTAGCAAAGCATCAGTTTAATAATATATGGCTGGAAGCTGGGGCAACCCTTGCGGGGAAAATGACCGAGCTTGATTTAATTGACGAGTATGTTTTTTATATCGCACCAAAACTGATGGGTTATGATGCTAAAAGTTTAGTAAACTTCCCTGAATTGACGAGTATGCAAGATACTATCGATTTATCTTTTAATGAGTGTGTTCGCATTGGTGACGATTTACGTATCAACGCGTTAAAAACGCACGCATTAAAATCATTTAACAAAGAAGAGTAGCGCTATGTTTACTGGGATAATAGAAGCCACAGGCAAAATTGCTTTATTACAAAAAAAACAAGGC
This sequence comes from Pseudoalteromonas sp. PSi26, assembly GCF_054960575.1. Lineage (NCBI taxonomy): Bacteria > Pseudomonadati > Pseudomonadota > Gammaproteobacteria > Alteromonadales > Pseudoalteromonadaceae > Pseudoalteromonas > Pseudoalteromonas sp. PSi26. The sequence continues at coordinate 37,156 of NZ_JBHNYT010000022.1, forward strand.
GATTTAGCCATTCGTATTCAAAGCGCCGACCTTGATATGAGTGACGTAAAGCTGGGTGACAGTATTGCAACAAATGGCGTGTGTTTAACGGTAGTTGATAAACATGTTGATGGTTTTAGCGCTGATTTATCTAACGAAACAATTCATTTAACTGGTTTTGCACATTATTCAATAGGGCAAACAGTTAACCTTGAAAAAGCGATGCAACCGGTTTCGCGTTTAGGTGGGCATTTAGTGTCTGGCCATGTTGATGGTATTGCAACAATAACGGCGATTACAGCTAATGCAAGAGCTACTGAATATTGGCTGACAACCGATGAAAGTTTAATGAAATACATACCGTACAAAGGGTCGGTATGTATTGATGGTATAAGCCTGACAGTTAACGCTGTTGAAGGTAATAAATTTAAATTAACAATTGTGCCGCACACCAGCGGTCAAACAACAATTGCCGACTTTAAAGTAGGCACTCAAGTTAATTTAGAAGTCGATCAAATTGCACGTTATTTAGAGCGTCTTATCAAAGGCGCAGAGCAGCCAACCGGCGCAGATATATCAATGAGCTTACTCGCAAAAGCGGGCTTTATTAAATAACGAAACTGACAACTTACACGAGCGAATTTATGAATTTACACAGCGCACAAGAAATTATAGATGACATTAAAGCCGGTAAAATGGTTATTTTAATGGACGATGAAGACAGAGAGAATGAAGGCGATTTAATCATTGCTGCGGAACATATTAGCGCAGAAGCAATTAACTTTATGGCAACTCATGGCCGTGGCTTAATTTGTTTAACGATGACACAAGAGCGTTGTGAGCAACTAGACTTGCCTTTAATGGTTAAAAATAATGGCGCTGCGTTTTCAACTAACTTTACTATGTCGATAGAAGCATCAAAAGGCGTAACCACAGGTATATCAGCAGCAGATAGAGCACGCACGGTACAAGCAGCTATCGCTAAAGGTGCTGTTCCTAGCGATATAGTACAGCCGGGTCATATTTTTCCGATTATGGCACAGCCAGGTGGTGTACTAACACGAGCAGGTCATACAGAAGCCGGTTGTGATTTAGCGCGCTTAGCCGGGCTTGAAGCGTCTTCTGTTATTGTTGAAATTTTAAATGCTGATGGCACTATGGCGCGTCGTCCTGATTTAGAAGTTTTTGCTAAAGAGCACGACATTAAAATTGGCACAATTGCTGATTTAATTGAATACCGCAATTTAAACGAAACCACAATCGAAAAAGTAGCTAAGTGTAAATTACCTACAGAGCATGGTGAGTTTGATTTAGTCACTTATAAAGATACGATCGACGGTCAGTTACATTACGTACTACTCAAAGGTGAGATTAAAGCGCAAGAACCAACTTTGGTCCGTGTGCATTTGCAAAGTACGTTTAACGATATTTTACTTTCTGACCGAAGTGCGGACAGAAGCTGGGGCTTATCTGATGCAATGGCATACATTGCTAAAAATGATGGTGTACTCGTTATTTTGGGTAAGCAGGAAAGTACTGAAGAGCTTGAAGCAACAGTAAAAGCATTTGCTGCTGCAGACGCGGGTGAAAATGTTACACCGCGTAAATTTCAAGGAACATCTCGTACCGTTGGTGTAGGCTCACAAATTCTTGCAGATTTAGGAATTGAGCAAATGCGATTAATGAGCCGCCCTAAAAAATACCATGCACTTTCGGGCTTTCATTTAGAAGTTATTGATTACATTGAGCCACAATAGGCAAACGCTTAAACTAGGCTATTTTATTATTATTATGGTATGATGCGCAGCAATTTTTGCGCAATCGCAACCGCTTGAACTTATTTTTAGGGTTATCAAATGAAAATTATTGAAGGTAATAAGTACGCACCGGGCAAAAAATTTGCCATTGTCATTTCTCGTTTTAATGACTTTATTGGTAGCAGCCTACTTGAAGGTGCTGTTGATGAGCTAAAACGTACTGGTGGTGTATCTGATGACGACATTACTGTGATTTATGTACCAGGTGCAGTTGAATTACCTTTAGCGGCAAAACGTGTTGCGGCAAAAAAAGAGTATGATGCAATCATCGCTTTAGGCGTAGTGATCAGAGGTGGAACACCACACTTTGACCTTGTTGCTGGCGAGTCAAACAAAGGTCTTGCGCAAGTATCACTTGAGTATGATATACCGGTTGCATTTGGCGTATTAACCACTGAAAGCATTGAACAAGCTATTGAGCGCGCAGGTACCAAAATGGGTAACAAAGGCGGCGAAGCTGCTTTGGGTGCGCTTGAAATGGTTAATGTGTTAGATAAAATTTAAGTTTAAGGAATTTTTGTGAAACCAGCAGCAAGACGTAAAGCACGTATCTTAGCACTTCAAGCCGTTTATTCTTGGCAATTAAGCGGTAATGCAATTGCCGACATCGAGCAACAAATGTTGATCGAAAACGACGTTACTAAAATTGATGTTGAATACTTTAAAGATTTAGCCTCAGGTGTAGCTGTAAATTACAAGCTACTTGATGAATCAGTATCGCCTCATTTAACGCGTCCATTTGATGACTTAGATATGGTTGAACGAGCAATTTTACGTTTAAGCAGCTACGAACTTAAGTTCCGTGAAGATGTACCTTACAAAGTTGCTATCAACGAAGGTATTGAGCTTGCCAAAATATTTGGCGCAGAAGACAGTCATAAATTTGTAAACGGTGTACTTGATAAAGCTGTAAAGCATTTACGCAAGTAATAGTATTTTTCTCTGACTTTGCTTTCAGAGATTTACTTTATATAACCGTTAAAAGGAGAGCCGGCATAGGTCGGCTTTTTTGTGTATGAAGGAATTTGAATTAATTAACCGCTACTTTAAAGGTCGCGGTATTTCTCGTCGTGATGTTAACCTAGGTATAGGGGATGATTGCGCGCTTGTCACTGTTCCACAAAACTGCCAACTTGCAGTCACAACCGATACTTTGGTTGAAGGCGTGCACTTTTTTGAAGATATTTCTCCTCGCGCATTGGGGCATAGAGCGCTTGCTGTTAATTTAAGTGATTTAGCTGCAATGGGTGCTGAACCTACGTGGGTATCTGTTGCACTAACGTTACCTAAAATAGATCCTCAGTGGATTGCAGAATTTACTGAAGGCATGCATGAAATTGCAGAATACTTCAATGTACAAATTATTGGTGGCGATACCACTCAAGGGCCACTTACCATTACTATTTGCGCAAAAGGTACCGTGCCGGAAGGTAAGGCACTTCGTAGAAGTGGTGCAAAAGTAGGTGATTGGATTTATGTTACGGGTCCTTTAGGGGACGCGGGTCTTGCTATTGAAGCACGTAAGCAAGGTATTAATATAGATCCAACGCATTTAGAATACTTAAACAATCGATTTGACTACCCAACACCGCGCGTTGCTGCGGGTCAGGTCATCCGTGGGCTTGCAACGTCAGCTATTGACGTATCAGATGGATTACTTGCCGATTTAACACATATTCTTGAAATGTCGCAAGTAAATGCAGAGATTAATATTGAGAGTATTCCTACATCAGAGGCAATGAAAGCAAGCTTAGATTTTAATAAGCAGTTACCGTTTATTCTTAGCTACGGTGATGACTATGAATTAATTTTTACTGTTCCCGATAACAATAAAGGTATGCTTGATTTAAAGCTAAGCCAATATGGTGTGAATATTACCTGCATTGGGCAGATAAAAAGCGGTAACGGTAAGATTGAGCTTTTACAAAATGGTGAAATGTTTAACTTTGAGCAACAGGGCTTTGAGCATTTTACAAAGGAGCAGGTTTGAATAAAAACCGATTATTTAACTTAAAACGCCCACACCAGTTTTTTGGTTTAGGGTTTGGTACTGGCCTTGCACCAAAAGCGCCAGGTACATTTGGCACATTTGCAGCATTGCCATTTATATTTATAACAATGCATTATCCAATCTGGTTACAAATAGTATTTGCAGTTGTGATCAGTGTATTTGGTATTTGGGCATGCGGTAAAACAGCCGATGATTTGGGGGTGCATGACCATCCTGCTATTGTGTGGGATGAAGTCGCTGGCTACTACATCACCATGATAGGTGCAGCATTAAATTGGCAAACTTTATTAGTTGGCTTTTTACTTTTTCGCTTTTTTGATATTGCAAAACCAGGCCCGATTCGTATGTTAGACAAACGCGTACATGGTGGCTTTGGGATTATGGCGGATGACGTGTTAGCGGGTATTTTTTCATTGATTTGTTTGCAAGCATTAATAAAAGCAGGTTTACTACCGTTTTAATGTTTATATTTAATTAGTTTAACTAGGTGGCAGCGTATGATGCGATTTTTACTGGTGTGTGTACTTATGTTGTGCGCAATGCCAAGTGGGGCTTCGATTACGGACTATGTTGTTAAACAATGGAATATTAAAGATGGTTTGCCATCGCAATCGCTAAAAAGCGTAGTGCAAGATCAGCAAGGCTACATTTGGCTAGGCACACAGTTTGGTTTGAGCCGCTTTGATGGCACTACGTTTACAAACTACAATACCCAAAATAGCGCTTTTTTACCGAGTAATGGCATTAATAAGCTTTTAATCGATTCGAACGGATTACTGTGGGTGGGCACCAAAAGTGGGTTAGTTGTAATAAACCCAGCTACTTTTTCAGCGCAGGCATTTAACATTAAAGGCCCTGTAAGGGATATTCTTGAAGACTCCAAAGGGGGCACTTGGATAGCCGCAAACGGGTTATATTACGTTGGTCGTGGTCAAGTTAACTTACGCGGTCAATCTAAAGCTATTTTACCAACGGCTAATGCAACCGTTATAACTCAAATAGTGGGTTCAGTGAGTCAAATGGCGCTTTCGCCAGAAGGTATTTGGCTTGTAAACGATCGTCACTTGTTACGCTTAACTAAAAACTCCTCCGATTTTGCCAAACTGCGTTTAGAGCTTACTGCTAAAATATCGTTACCCGAGCGTTTAGCTCAAACTATCGTTCATGATCTTGCATTTTTAAATGGGAATTTATATTTAGCTTCGGAGCTAGGTGCTTACTTTTTAGATTTAGACGACGAGTTAAGGCCCTTTCCATTACCCAATGCAAATAACTCTGCTGTGTATAAATTTATGAGTGACAGCGATGGTGGTTTATGGATTTCGACTTATGGGCGTTTGTTATTCAGAGATAAATCCAGCCAATGGCAATGGGTTGAACCGAGCCAGCTAGATCAAAGTATTTGGTTTGCTGATATTTTTAGAGATGATAAAAATAATATTTGGTTAGCAAGCTTCAGTGAAGGGTTGTGGCTTGCTCACGAAGGCCGAGTCGAAAGACACGCGGCAGTTTCAAAAATGACCGAAGCTGTTATGGCGCTGAGCCAAGCTCCAGATGGTAAATTATGGGTCGCTAATAAAAGTGGTGTTGGTTATTTTGACTTGAATAAAAGCTATATTAACTTAATTCCAAGTAGTCAGTATGGGCGTGCCTCAGTACACGATTTACAGTTTGATGGAGAGCGCGTATACATCGCCACAGGGCGAGGGTTGTTCGTATACGAAGACGATAAACTCTTTAGTGTGCCTGGGCGTGCACTGCGTGATAACCCGGTGTTTGCAATTAGTCGTTCAAGTAAAGGCGGGTTTTGGATAGGCACAGGCCGAGGTTTATATAGGCTTAATTTTGCAGGTTTAACTCCTTTTGCTTACAACGCGTTTTTAGGCAGTAAATTTATAACTTACGTGTTGGACAAAGAAAACTTTGGTGTTATTGGGACGAGTAAAGGCGCTTATTATTTTACTGACCGCGGTATTGAAAAAGTAGGGGATCAAACCTCGCTTGAAAGTGCATATATCACCAGTGTTTTGCATATTGATGGCGTGGGTATTTTAATTGGTTCGCTTAATGATGGATTGTTTTACCGCAGCGCGCAAGGGCAATGGCGACAGCTTGATGCGGCAAATGGCTTGCCGTATGGCTCGATATTTAGCTTAGAATACGACGAAAAATTAAATAATGTTTGGGTAAGCACCATGAAAGGGGTTTACAGAATGCCAGCAGGGCAGTTTAAAACAGATATTCAAAGTTTAAAAGTAGAAGAGGTGATTTCGTCATTCGACCGACAGCTTGATGGTAAAGCAAACCAATGTTGTAGTGGATTGGGTCATGATGCGGTAGTCAGTATGGGTAACTCAATGTGGTACCCAAGTCTGCAAGGTGTTGTTGAAATACCTAAAAACGTAGAGTTGTTCGGTGTACTGTCGTTAAAGCCGACCATTGAAACAATTAACACACCTGAGCGAAGCCTCACAACAGCAGTATTGGGTAATAAGCCAACACTTGAAACCGACGAACGAGATATAACACTTACCTATACTGCTATTGATTATTACGCGCCAAATAGTATTGAGTTTAGATATAAACTAAGTGGCTTAGATACTGATTGGCGTTATGCAAATACTCGTCGTGAGGCTATTTATACTAACTTACCTGCAGGGGCATTCCTATTTCAGTTAGAGGCAAAACGCCAAGGTGAAGATTGGTCAAAGGCACAAGATGTAGAGTATGGCTTTATAGTGCCTGAGCGTTTTGATGAAACAATTTATTTTAGGTTGCTGATCACAAGTGGCTTTATTTTACTCCTTTATTTAGTATTCTGGGTGCTCAAGGCGCAAGAGCGCAGAAAACAAAAGGTGCTTGAAGGTTTAATTACAGAGCGGACTTTAGAGCTGCGCCAAGCAAATGATAAATTAGGGCAAGTTAATTCACAGCTGAAGCTAGTTAGTCACTCAGATGAGCTAACAGGCTTGCGTAGCCGTCGCTTTTTGTTTGATCAGCTACCAAAAGACATAGAACACTTTCAACGTAATTCGCAATCATTACAGGCACAGGGTAAATCACTGGTGCTTGTAATAATTAATTTTGACAACTTTAGCCGTATAAATGATGCATTTGGTCCAATTGCTGGTGATAGCTGCTTACAGCAAATGGCAGCTTTACTAAACTCGCGTACCCAAGGTTCTGATTATGTAGCGCGCTGGAGTGGTGATGAGTTTTTACTGCTATTACGCGACTTTAAATGCAATAAAATAGATAGTTACGCGTCAGAACTTTGCAAAGCGATTGCAGAGTATTCATTCCAACTACCTAACGGTAATATGACAAATATAACAGCCTCAATTGGTTGGTCTTTCTACCCATTACCTTTACTTGGTGGACAGGTAATTGGTTGGGAAACCTCTATTAATTTAGCTGATATTTCACTTCATCAAGTTAAAAAACGCGGCGGTGATGGCGTAGCCCACATTACTTTTGACGAGCAGCTAGATGCATTTGAGTTTGAGCAGAATTCTAACGTAGAGCAGCAGCTAAGTATGTTACAGCGAAATGGTTTGGCTGATATAAAAGTGTGGATGCGTTAAGCAGGAAAGGTAAATAGGTATAAAAAGAGGCCAGTTGTTGGCCTCTTTTTATATAGCGCAAGATTACTTAAGCATAAAGGATTCAATAGCGCTAAGGATACCTTGCTCGCCTAAGCCCATTTCATCGTGCATTTCGTCTTGCGTGCCGTGCTTAATAAACTCATCAGGAATACCTAGGTTAAGTATTTTAACATTGGCCTGTTGGCTAGCTAAGTATTCGTTAACCGCAGAGCCTGCACCTCCGGCAATGGCGTTATCTTCGAGGGTAACTATAACATCGTGATTTTTAATAATGTCGTTTAGCAGAGAGGTATCAAGTGGCTTTATAAAGCGCATGTTAACAAGTGTTGCATTAAGTTCAGTTGCAGCAAGTTGTGCGTTTTCAAGCAATGTACCAAATGACAAAATGGCAATCTTTGAACCTTCTTTTACTGTATTTGCTTTACCAATTTCGAAAAGTTGCATATCGCTCTGAATATCTGCCGTACCAGCGCTTCCGCGAGGGTAACGAATAGCAACCGGGCAATTAGCTTTGTAACCGGTGTACAACATTTGGCGGCATTCATTAGTATCGCTAGGTGCCATAATAACCATATTAGGAATACAACGCATAAAGCTGAGATCGTATGCGCCTTGGTGTGTTTCGCCATCGGCACCCACAATACCTGCTCGGTCTATGGCAAATAATACGGGTAAGTTTTGCAGTGCAACATCGTGAATTAATTGATCGTACGCGCGTTGTAAAAAGCTTGAATAGATAGCAACAACAGGCTTTAAGCCTTCACATGCAAAACCTGCGGCTAGAGTTACTGCATGTTGTTCAGCAATTGCGACGTCAAAATATTTATCAGCATGTTCTTTTGAAAAGCGCACCATGCCCGAGCCTTCACGCATGGCAGGAGTGATAGCCATTAACTTATCATCTTGCTGCGCCATGTCGCATAGCCAGTCGCCAAATACTTTTGAAAAAGTAGGGGCGCCCGGTTTTGATTTAGGCAAGCTAGATGTGTTTGGATCAAACTTAGGGACGCCGTGGTAACCAATAGGGTCGGCTTCAGCTGGCTTGTAACCCTTGCCTTTTTGCGTTTTTATATGAAGAAGTTGTGGACCTTTTAAATTACGCATATTACGTAATGTATCAACCAGCATGTTTACATCGTGCCCATCAATTGGGCCAATATAATTTAAGCCAAGTTCTTCAAAAAACGTACCAGGGATAACCATGCCTTTAAGATGTTCTTCCATTCTGCTGGCAAGTTCTTTAACAGGCGGTACGCCAGACAGTAACTTTTTACTTCCTTCGCGAATGTTGGTGTAAAAGCTACCAGATAGAATACGCGCAAAGTGGTTGGTTAATGCGCCAACGTTTTCTGAAATCGACATTTCGTTATCATTTAGAATAATAAGCATGTCTGATTTTACATCGCCTAAATGGTTCATCGCCTCAAATGCCATACCCGCAGTAATAGCGCCATCACCAATAACTGCAACCGTTTTACGTCCTGCGCCTTCTTTTTGCGCTGCAATTGACATGCCCAAAGCTGCAGAAATTGAGGTGCTAGAATGGCCAACACTGAATGTGTCGTAGTCACTTTCATCCCTAAATGGGAATGGGTGCAGACCATCCTTTTGGCGAATAGTATGCATTTGGTCGCGGCGACCCGTTAAGATTTTATGCGGGTAGGCTTGATGCCCAACATCCCACACTACACGATCTTCTGGTGTGTTATATACATAATGAAGTGCAACTGTAAGCTCAACTGTGCCTAAACCAGACGCTAAATGACCGCTACTTTGCGATACAGAGTTAAGTAAATACTCTCGTAGTTCATTGCTAAACTCGGGAAGTTTATCTTGCGCTAAGTCTCGTAATTGAGCTGGTTTGTCAACCAAGTTAAGTAATGGATACTTGCTACTATCAAGTGTCATGGCTTTTTTATATCCTTCGATCACATTCGCTTTCAAATGGGAGTGAACAACGAATGTTAAGTAATAATGTCAGTGCTATTTGCAATACGCTTAAACTGTGACTAGTGGTCACGTTCAATAAGGTAATTTGCCAGCGACGCAAGAAGCGTGGTATCTGCATCAATAAGTGCTAACGCTTCGTGGGCTTGTGTTATTAAATTTTGCGCCTTTTCTTTAGCGCCTAGCATACCTAATAACGCCGGGTATGTCGCTTTATTCGCTTCTATATCTGAGCCTTGTGGTTTACCTAGTATAAAGGTGTCGCCTTCCACGTCTAAAATATCGTCGTGTACTTGAAATGCCAGCCCTATAGCATACCCAAAAACGCTTAAGTTTTCTAAAGTTTGTTCATCTGCTTTTTCACTGCACAGTGCACCTAGTGTTATCGCACAGTTAATTAGTGCACCGGTTTTTAACTTATGGATGCGCTCAAGCTCTTGTACAGAAACAACTTTGTCAGTTGCGGCAATGTCTAAACCTTGTCCTGCCACCATCCCTTCAATACCTGATGCATGTGCAAGTGCAGCAATCATTTTTACTTGTGATTGGGCTGAGCAATTAAAGTTATGTGTGGCTATAAGTTCAAAGGCGAGAGTTTGTAATGCATCACCCGCTAAAATGGCTTGCGCTTCACCATATACAATATGACAAGTGGGGTAGCCGCGGCGTAAATCATCATCATCCATAGCTGGTAGGTCGTCATGTACTAATGAATAACTATGAATGCATTCTATGGCTGCAGCCAAAACGTCTAAGTCACTTTTTTTAGCGCCTAGCATTTCACCAACAGCGTACACCAAAAAAGGGCGTAGCCTTTTTCCACCATTAAATAAACTGTAATGAGTGGCTTCTTTTATTGTTTTATCACTATCGAGCGGTTGTTCAAAGTAGCTATTGAGTGTAGTAGCTACATCTATTTGAGCACGTTCAATATAGTCTTTTATGCTCACAACTATTCCATATCATTATTAAAGTTTGTAAGTGCTGACTTTTCGCCACTGCCCATTAGGATAGATACTTTTTGTTCTGCTTGCTGTAATTTTTCAGATGACGCACCAGCGAGTGCAATACCACGCTCGAACTGCTTTAATGATTGTTCAAGCGATAAATCACCTTGTTCCATTTCACTAACAATTGTTGATAATTCTTCTAGTGCTTTTTCGAAACTTAAGTTTTCAGGTTTTTTAGTCGCCATCTTTATTTCAGCTTGCATGATAAATTTAGGAGCCAATTTTAGGGGGAATGCTAAACTAGGTCAAAGGATGATATGAGTTTTTTACATTTAGCACGATTAATCGCGTGTCAATCAGTGTAATTAGTCAGGAAAACTCGATAATTAGGCAGAGCGTCTAACTTGATATAAAATAATAAATATAACTTTTATGTTTATTTACAAAAATGACTTAAGCAATTCAGTATGTTGCCGATAAGCAGTTAATAATAAAAAGTTTATGATAAGGCATTTAAACATGAAATCTCTGGAGGAAATGTGGATTTAGCAACCATAATAGGGATCCTAGGCGCAATAGGCTTAATTGTCATGTCTATGTTTATGAGTAGTAGCGGTGAAATGGGCATGTTTGCCGATGCGCCTTCAAGTGTAATTGTATTTGGTGGCTCGCTGTTTATTGTTTTATCAAACTTCACTATGTCTCAGTTTTTAGGGATAGGTAAGGTAGTTGGTAAGGCATTCATGTTTAAAATTGAGTCGCCTGAAGAGTTAATAGAAAAAGCAGTAGAGCTTGCGGATTCTGCTCGTAAAGGTGGCTTTTTAGCACTCGAAGAAGCAGAAATCCCAAACCCATTTATGCGTAAAGGCGTTGACATGCTTGTTGACGGTCATGACGCAGATGTTGTGCGCGCTACACTTCAAAAAGATATTTCTCTAACCACCACCCGTCATGAACTAGGTGCTGGCTTATTTAAAGCACTTGCCGACATAGCTCCCGCAATGGGAATGATTGGTACATTGATAGGCCTCGTTGCCATGTTATCAAACATGGACGACCCCAAAGCGATCGGACCTGCAATGGCCGTGGCACTATTGACCACCCTGTATGGGGCATTTTTGGCGAATGTAGTAGCAATTCCAATTCAGGTAAAACTCGAGCTGCGTAAAGACGAAGAAGCGATGAATCAGCGTTTGATTCTTGATGCTATTTTAGGAATTCAAGATGGTCAAAACCCCAAAGTTATTGAAGGTATTTTGAAAAATTACTTGGCTGAGTCTAAACGTAAAGTTGATACCGAGGAGTAACCATGTCTGATGAAGAGTGCAAATGCCCGCCCCCCGGTTTGCCTGCTTGGATGGGTACATTTGCTGATTTAATGTCGCTATTGATGTGCTTTTTTGTACTCTTATTGGCATTCTCAGAAATGGATGTACTTAAATTTAAACAAATTGCAGGTTCTATGAAGTTTGCTTTTGGTGTGCAAAATAAAATTGAGGTTAAAGATATCCCAAAAGGGACATCGGTTATCGCTATGGAATTTACCCCAGGTAAGCCAGAACCTACACCTATTGAAACTATTCAACAGCAAACCGTTGAAATGACCCAGCAAATGCTAGAGTTTCAGGCTGGTGATGAAAGTTCAGCGGGCGGCAGGCAAGAACAGCGAGGCGATAAACGTGGCGGTGAATCTAGAAGCACCTCACAAGAGCAGTCATCAGAACAAGCAATATCCGCTGCAGATCAAGAGCAAACAAATGAGCTAGTTAAAAAAATAGCGCAGCAGTTAGAAAGGCAAATAATAGATGGTGCCATAGAACTTGAATCATTAGGTCAGCAAATTATTATTCGTATTAGAGAAAATGGCTCGTTTCCTTCGGGCAGTGCTTTTTTACAACCTAAGTTTAAACCGATTATTCAAGACATTGGCGAACTTTTAAAAGACGTACCAGGTGAAATTACAGTATCAGGGCATACAGATGATTTTCAGGTATCAAATGAGTTATATGTAAATAACTGGGATTTGTCGTCTAAGCGTGCAGTGGCTGTTGCTAGCGAATTGCAAACAGTTCAAGGGTTTGATAAAACACGAATGATGGTTGTAGGGCGAGCTGAAACTCGGCCGCTTGTGCCTAACGAGACAAATGAAGACCGACGCCGGAATCGCCGAGTTGAAATATCTATATTACAAGGTAAGGCAAAAGAGTCTGACCCTATTGATGTGAGGTAATGCTCAAATTATAAAGCTGGGCTTAATTAGTAGCCCAGCTTTGAGTTTTACAAATTATTACCAGTATCTATCTATTGAACCGACAATAAATCAAAAACTCCCCCTCTTTAAAATAGTTATGCTAAACTACTGTTTATATAACCAGTTGTAGGCTAGCGCATGAAACTCTACATCGCAGAAAAACCATCACTTGGACGTGCAATTGCAGATGCGCTCCCAAAACCACATAAAAAACACGACGGTTACATTGAAGTCGCCAATGGTGATTGTGTCTCGTGGTGTATTGGCCATTTGTTAGAACAAGCTGAACCAGATGATTACGATACACGCTATAAAAAATGGCAATTAGAACATCTCCCTATAGTACCTGAGCAATGGCGGTTAAAAGCTAAACCTAAAACTCGTAAGCAATTAACTATTTTAAAAAAACTAATTAAACAGGCATCAACGTTAGTTCATGCTGGCGATCCCGACCGTGAAGGGCAGTTACTTGTAGATGAAGTGATAGAACAAGCCAAAATAAGCAAAGCTAAAAAGCAAGGTATTCAGCGTCTACTTATAAGCGATTTAAACTTAGCTGCAGTTAAAAAAGCGCTTGGTAGTATGCACTCTAATCGGGAATTTATTCCACTAAGTGTATCAGCACTTGCACGTTCTCGAGCTGATTGGCTTTTTGGTATGAACCTCACTCGGGCTTATACTTTAGCGGGACAAAAAGCAGGGTTTGGTAATGTACTCTCAGTTGGGCGCGTACAAACGCCAATTTTGGGTTTAGTGGTAAATCGTGACACTGAGATAGCTAATTTTATATCAAAACCATTTTATGAGGTGCTAGCTAGTTTAGTTACTCCTGAGAAGCAGGTATTTAAAGCAAAATGGGTACCGAGTAAAGCTTGCGAACCTTATCAAGATGAAGAGGGGCGAGTGCTAAATAAAGCATTGGCCGAAAACGTGGCTTCGCGTATAACTAATCAAACAGGAGAGGTGACATCGCTTGAACAAAAACAAAAAAAGCAAAGTGCACCTCTACCTTATAATCTATCAGCACTGCAAATAGATGCAGCAAAGGCATTTGGTATGGCTGCCCAACAGGTGCTTGATATTTGCCAAACACTTTATGAGCGCCATAAATTAATTACTTATCCTCGCTCAGATAATCGATATTTGCCTAAAGAACATCATTTAGATGCACCTTCAATTTTAAAAGCAATTGCAACTAATGACGGTCAAAAAGTGGAGTTAGTAAATGGTGCAAATGATAAGCAGCGCAGTAAGTGCTTTAATGACTCAAAAGTAGCTGCGCATCACGCTATAGTACCTACGGCAAAGCAATTAAAGTCAGCTAGCTTAGCCAAGGATGAAGCAAAAGTGTATCAGCTTATTTGTAGACATTATTTGATTCAGTTTTACCCAGACTATATTTATAACGAAACTAAAGCAGAGGTGACAATTGCTGGTGGGTTATTTAAAGCCAACGCTAAACAAGAAGTCAGTTTGGGGTTTAAGGTATTAATGGGTAAATCAGAATTAAAAGAAGAGGCTACTTTACCTTACCTTGAAAAAGGGATGGACCTGCTATGTACACAAGGTAATGTAGTAGAAAAGCATACTTCACCTCCCGCTCATTTTACTGATGCAACTTTACTAGGTGCTATGACGGGGATTAGCCGTTATGTAAAAGATCCACATATCAAAAAAATATTAAAAGATACTGATGGTTTAGGTACAGAGGCTACTCGTGCAGGCATTATAGAGTTGTTATTTAAACGGCGTTTTTTAAAGCGTGAAGGCAAAATAATTAAAGCTACTGAAACAGGTCTTGCATTAATTAGTGTTTTGCCTGAAGGTTTAGCAAGTCCTGACTTAACAGCAAAGTGGGAGGCGAGTTTAGGCAGTATTGCTCAACAAGCAATGAGCTACCAACAATTTTTACAACCGCTGCTGGTGGAGCTTGAAGGCTTTGTAATGCAAGCAGCTAATTGCGATAGCCATGTATTTTCAAAACTGCCCCAAACACCGCCTAAAAAGCGTTTTGGCATGCGCAGTAAAAAAGCACCATTTAAAAAATCTAATTATAAAAAGAGCTCAACAACAGTTTAATGGCTGAGCCCTTAAGTGGGATTTATTTTGTATTAAATAATGCAACTGCCGCATTACTCATGGCTTTTATACCAGTAGGTAAAGCTACTTTATAATCTGGTGCAAATTTACTTGAGTGCAATGAAGGGAGTGTTTCGTTGTTTTTTATTGCTTTTGCGTATTGCTGTTGATTAACACCGCCTAACCAAAATAATGTAATTGGGATATTTTCGTCGGTTCGGCCATAAAGACCAAAGTCTTCACCTGCCATTACGGCTTGGGTTTCAAGTACGTTTGTATCGCCTATCGCATTTTTAATAGCACTTCGTACTATATTAGTTTGCGAAGGATTATTATAAGTAGATGGAATTGATTCATCCTCATGAACTATAACAACAGGGTAATCACTTTCATCAAGCCCTGCGCTTTGCGCAATACCTGCGGTTATGCGTTTTATTGCAGCAATTTGCGCATTGCGTACATCTGGGTTGTAACTACGCAGTGTAAGTTGCAGTTTCACTTCATCAGAAATAACATTATGTTTAGAGCCGCCATGTATAGAACCGACTGTTATAACAGATGGTTCTAAAGGTGAAAGTTCGCGACTTGTAATCGTTTGCAAAGCAAGTACTGTGCGCGCAGCAATAACTACCGGGTCAATAGTGGTATGAGGGTACGCGCCATGGCCGCCTTTACCTTTTATATTAATATCAACAGAATCCACACTTGCCATGGTATATTCATTTTTCATAGTTACTTTACCCGCAGGTACACTGGCACTAACATGCAATGCAATAACGTGGTCGGGCTTTGCGTATTTACTAAATAACCCTTCATTTAGCATCGCTTTAGCTCCACCTCCAACCTCTTCTGCAGGTTGTGCAACCATCATTAATGTACCTTTCCATTTATTTTTATGAGTAATGAGTTGCTCGGCAGTGCCTATAAATGAGCTCATATGAATATCATGGCCACAGCCATGCATAACACCAACTTTTGCACCATGCTCGTCAATAACTTTTACAGTTGAAGCGTAGGGTTTACCTGTTTGCTCGGTGATAGGTAAGCCGTCCGTATCTGTGCGTATCATAACTGTTGGGCCATTGCCATTTTTAAAAATACCAACAACACCATACCCACCTACATTTTCTGTAACCTCAAATCCAAGCATATTAAGCTTGTTAGCTATTTTTTTACCTGTATTTTTTTCGCTGTATGAAAGTTCTGGCGATTGATGTAAATCGAGGTAAAACTTTTCAATACTAGGCATTGTTTTGTTTAGGTCTAGGTCAAGTCCTTTAGCTTGCAAAAGCGGAGCTGCAAATAAAAATGCAGCGCTAAGGTAAGATAGTTTCATGATTTGCCTCATTAATTGATTATGTATGCCGAGTGATTTAGTTATACGACTTGTATTTATTATGTTAATCACCATATAAAACCCTAAATAGATAAGTATGGCAATCAATTCAATGAGTAATATAGTAAGTATTAATGCACAAAACCTTCAGCAGGTCCTTGGGGAAACATCACAACAAAAATTAGTATTACTTAACTTTTTCTCACCTCAAAGTCCTGACTGTATTGGGCAGGCTGCAATTTTAGATAAAATAGCGGCTGAATATACAAGCCATATAGTAATAGCGAATTTAGATTGTGATGTTGAGCAAGCACTAGCTTCACAATTAGCACAACAGGTTGGCTTACAAACGCTGCCTACGCTTGTGCTATTAAAAGACTCAGCCCCTGTCGATTTGCTTGCAGGTACTCAAACTGAGTCACAAATACGGGAAGCCCTATCTAAGCACTTACCTGCTCAACAGGATCTGCTATTAGAACAAGCTAAGCAGGCGCTACTTAAGTCAGACCTCAATGCAGCGTTTAATTATGCAAAGCAAGCATACGAAATAGATAATACTAATGTACGTATTAAATTAGTGCTTGCAGATATTTGTATTCAAATTCACAAATTAGATGAAGCTCAAGCATTAATAGAAACGATTGACTCGCAAGATCAAGATGCGTACTTCAATAACATTAAAGCAAAATGCGAAGCTGCTTTAGATGCAAAAGATTCTCCAGAGATACAACAAAAGCAAGAGCAAGTAGATAAGTATCCGAACGATTTAGAACTTAAAGAAGAGCTCAGTGCTTTACTAAACGAAGCAGGAAGAAAAGAAGAGGCTTTAGAAGTGCTATTCAAAGTACTACAAAAGGACCTTAACTATAACGAAGCTAAACCAAGCTTTTTAGCTATAATAGCTTCTCTACCAGATGGCGATGCGCTCGCAGCTAAATATCGTAGAAAGCTATACAGTATTTTATATTAAAAGCTGACTATAAGTTCGGCTAAATAAAAGCACCTTTATTAAAGGTGCTTTTTATTGATGACTATTAAATGTTGAAGCTGAGAAGATAAGCTTAAAAAGTAAAGTTATACACAGGGTTTTGTGAGTAACTTGTGTTTAGGGTGTGCGCTTGCTTTGGGTGCAATTTAAATCGCTTTTTTAGCTAAAAAAGGCTTGCGTTAAATTCGCGGCTCCCTATAATGCGACCCCACTGAGACGGCAGAGCAGGCAACGCTTAAGCTGCAGGCAAG
>NZ_JBHNYT010000023.1:0-49785 GCF_054960575.1 Pseudoalteromonas sp. PSi26
GTTCGACTCGGTTAGTCGGCACCATTCATTCAACAGTAATTTCAATGTACTTTAATCAATAGTCAGCTTAAGTAATCTACTTATTCTATTGTGTTAATCACTCATCTTTAAATTAACAATTTGCCTATTACGTTTTGTTGTTTGTATTTTTGCAACTTTAAAACGCCTATAAAAATTTTAATAACTTTTATACGTTGATTGTTTGTAAGCTAAATATTGTAGTTTTTCATTAGTGTGTTTATTTGCATTGTTGCTGATCATTTAATCATATTTTCCGTATAACTCACTTATTCGTTTACTCATCGCTATCTATGTAATTTTATGTAAAGTAAGTTGAGCAAAATTAGTCAAGGTGCTTGAATTACATTCATAAATAGCAGTAATTTAGGTTAAATTATGATTTGGCAATTTAAGCCAACTTTTTTGGCACTTAGTGTGATGCTGCTCAGTGGCTGTGCGAGTAATATAAATCCACAGGAGCGCCAACAAGCACCCAGTAATGTTCCTAAGCAGTGGCAACAACAAGCAGCAAGTTCAGTTTTGCAAGTGGATGATGAATGGTTAACGCAACTAAACACGCCATTGCTGAAAAAATATGTTAACCAAGCGCTTAAAAACAATCAGCAACTATTACAAACCAGCTACGATGTTGCCATTACTAAGCAGCAACTTATTGCGTCGGGGGCAGACCTTTGGCCTAGCTTAGATTTATCTACGCGTACTAGCCGAAGTAAAGATAATCGGCCTGTTAGTTATAATAATGCTAGCTCCGTAAGCTTAAACTTAAATTATGAAGTTGACTTATGGGGCAAACTGTCAGATTCAAAACGTGAAGCTAACCTTTCATATTTAGCTCAAAAAGCGCGTTTTGAACAGGCTAAACAGCAGCTTGTTTCGGATGTTGTTCAAGGATGGTTTGATGTTGTGTCTGCACAGCAGCTACTCGATTTATATAAACGCCGTGAAGAAAATGCTAAGCAAAATCTCGATATAATTGAATCGGGTTACCGCCAAGGTATAAACGAAGCGCTCGATGTTTATTTAGCCCGCAATGAGCTAAATAACGAACGTTCACGCATAGCTACTCAATCAGCAAGCTTATCCAGTGCTGCAAGACTACTGGAGCGTTTATTAGGCGAGTACCCAAAAGGAGCAATTTCTGCAAGTAATGACTTACCGGTTATTAACACAGAAATTCCACTGGGAATTCCATCTGAACTTATTACCCGAAAGCCTGCATTACTTGCTAGTTGGTACGAGCTATTGGCGACCGATGCGTCACTGGCTTACGCACATAAACAGCGTTTCCCTAGTTTAAATTTAACTGCAAGCTTAAGTGATAGCACAGACAGGGTGAGTGATTTATTTTCTCCTTCAAGCCTTGCATGGTCTTTGCTAGGAAGTATTTCGGCACCTATTTTTGAGGGTGGTCGTTTACAAGCTAATGAGGAAATTGCACGCCTAAATACACAAAAGCAAGAACAGCAATATCTGCAAACTCTGTACGATGCATTTGCTGATGTAGAAAACGCGATTTCGCAGCAGCAGTCTTTAAAAGCGCAGTACACCAGCACACTTGAAGCGCAAAAAAATGCACTTGCTGCCGAGCAGTTATCGTTTGAGCAATATCAAAGTGGCTTAGTCACTTACACCACAGTATTGGATGCACAAGATCGCTCATTCGATGCGCAAAGTTCATTAATACAAATTAAGAATCAATTAATTGCAAATAGAATCAACCTACATGTTGCCCTTGGTGGTGATTTTGAAAAACCATCAAGCGACCTAATGAGTAACAACGATGAAAACTAAAACAGCTAAAATTATTATTCCAGCCGCGGTTGTTGTTACCGCTCTTTTAATTGTGTTTTTTATCAAAAGTAACCCGCCAGAAGCGAGGCGTTTTGGCTCAGCACCAAAAGCAGCTATCAGCGTGTCGGTACTAGAAATTGTGCCTCAAAGTTACCAAGTAATGATAGACAGCTACGGTACAGTAAAGCCTCGCACACAAAGCTTACTTGTTGCTCAAGCATCAGGGCAAATCATCGACGTGAGTGATGAGTTTAGAGAAGGTGGTTTTTTTGAAAAAGGCGACGTGTTACTAAAGCTTGACGATAGAGATCATCAGGCAGAGGTTAAGTCTGCACAAGCGAACTTACTCACAGCAGAACAAAGCTTACTAGAAGAAAAAGCCCGCGGGCAACAAGCACTGACTGATTGGAAACGCCTTGGGGGCTCAAGCAAAGCCAGCAGCCTGGTATTGCGTGAGCCACAATTGGCAGCGGCGCAGGCACAAGTTTTATCAGCACAAGCTACTCTTGAAAAAGCAGAGCTTGATTTAGAGCGTACAAAAGTTACTGCACCTTATGCTGGGCGCATACTGAGTCGCAGTGTCGATTTAGGCCAAGTAGTGAGTAACAATACCCAACTTGCCACTATTTACGCTATTGATAGTGTAGAAATTCGTTTACCAATAAAAAATAAAGACCTTTCGTTTGTAAACCTGCCAGAGCAATACCGTGATGGTGCTAAAAACCAAGCCGGTTCGTTAGTTAAATTTAGCTCTGATTTAGTGGGCGAACAAACATGGCAGGGCCAACTTGCTCGCACTGAAGGCGCAATTGACGAAAACGCGCAGCAACTTTACGTGGTAGCAAAAATAGACGACCCATATAAATCAACCGAGAGTAACCAATACCCAATTAAAATAGGCCAATACATTAAGGCACAAATTGCAGGTAAAACGGTACAAAATGCGTTGATCATTCCCAACAGTACAATTTATCAAGGCACCTATGTTTACGTAGTTGAGGGTGATGTACTAAAACGTAAAGACGTTACTTTTGCATGGCAAAACGCCAATCAAGCAATGATCAAAACCGGTTTAAAAGCGAACGATAAATTAGTTGTTACGCCGCTAGGGCAAGTAAGCTCAGGCACTAAAGTGAGTATTTTAGGTGAAGAGCCAAAGGAAAAAAAACCTAAAGGTATGCGCCCGTCGCGAGAGCAACTTGAGCAAAAAGCAAAAGAGCTTGGTATCAGTGTTGAAGAGTTAATAAAAAAACGTCGCGCAGCCAAGCAAGGAGATAAAGCATGATTGCTTGGTTTACTAAAAACCATGTTGCTGCCAATTTATTGTTAGTAACTTTGTTGTTGTCGGGACTATTTAGTTTATCGAGTAAAATACCACTTGAGGTGTTTCCGTCTTTCGAAACAGATATGATAAGCGTTGGTGTTAGCCTACGTGGTGCAACCCCTGAAGATGTAGAGCAGGGCGTAACAATTCGTATTGAAGAAGCGGTGCAAGACCTAGAGGGCATTAAACAAATATTTAGCCGTTCGTCAGAGGGCTCAGGCTCTGTAACCATTGAGGTTGAAAGTGGTTACGATCCTCGTGAACTGTTGGCTGATATTAAAAGCCGAGTGGATGCGATTAATACGTTTCCTGGCGATGCCGAAAAACCAATTGTTGCGCTGGCTGAGCGCAAAAGAGAAGTAATTGCTGTTACTGTATCAAGTGATTACGGCGAAAAAGAAACGCGTGAATACGCAGAAACAGTGCGAGATCAAATACTGCGTTTGCCTAACGTAACTCAGGTAGAGCTAAGTGGTGTACGAGACTACGAGCTAGCCATTGAAGTTAGCCAAGACACACTTCGCCAATATAACCTAAGCCTTGCGCAAATATCGAGTTCGATTGCTAATTCAAGTTCTGATATTTCTGCTGGTAACTTAAAAACAGAAGGCGGTGATGTACTAATTAGCTCAAAAGGGCAGGCTTACCGTAAAGACGAATTTGCTAGCATAGTAGTCAAAAACCAAGCCGACGGAACAATTATTCGCTTAGGTGATATTGCTACAATAAAAGACGACTTTGAAGAAACACCAGTGCGTACCCGTTTTAATGGTAAGCAAGCGGCTTTTATAGACGTTTACCGAATTGGCCCGCAAAGCGCGATAACCGTGGCAGACGATGTTAAAAACTACATTGAAGAACAGCAGGCTACGCTACCACAAGGTTTTAAACTAAGCTATTGGGACGACGACTCAGAATTAGTTAAAAGCCGTATCGCAACCTTAACCAGTAATGCTCTACAAGGTGGTATTTTAGTTCTGGCACTACTCACGCTATTTTTACGCCCGGCAATTGCATTTTGGGTGTTTATTGGTATTCCTGTATCGTTTATGGGCGCATTTATCGCGATGCCAATTTTTGGTGTAACGCTAAATATAATGAGCTTATTTGGCTTTATTTTAGTGCTCGGTATTGTAGTAGATGACGCCATAGTAACCGGCGAAAACGTGTATACCCATTTAAAAACGGCAAAATCGGGTGAGCAGGCTGCTATATTGGGTACTCAAGAAGTGGCTACTCCCGTTACCTTTGGTGTGCTGACTACGGTTGCTGCCTTTTTACCTTTAGCATTTATTGAAGGGGCACGCGGCGCCTTATTTGCGCAAATTCCAGTAGTCGTTATTCCGGTGTTATTGTTCTCGCTAATTGAATCTAAATTTGTGTTGCCAGCACATTTAAAATACATAAAATTACGCCACCAAAAAGGTGAACCATCGAAGCTTGAAGCAATTCAACAACGCTTTGCAGATGGCTTTGAAAGTGCAATTTTAAAATATTACCAACCTATATTAAACACTGCTTTACGCCATAAATTAGCAACGGTCAGTTTATTTGTTGGAGTATTTTTTATTATTTTAACCATGATCACCAGCGGTTGGACTAAGTTTATCTTTTTTCCACGAATTCCGAGCGAAACTGTACGAGTTAATCTAACACTGCCAACAGGTACACCGTTTGAAGTAACTAATAAATACGTAATTGATATGTCTGAAAAGGCGCAGCAATTACAAGACAAATATCGCGACCCTGATACAGGCGAAAGCGTTATTTTAAATATATTAGCCACTACTGGCGGACGTGGCGGTGTGTCAAACTCTGGCGCGGTACGCTTTGAGATTACACCTGCAGAAAAGCGTGAGTCAGACATAGGCTCACGCGAGCTTGCAAGTGAGTGGCGCGATTTAATTGGTGTGATTCCAGGCGCTGAAAGCCTAACATTTAGAGCTGAAATTGGCCGAAGCTCAGATCCAATAGACGTTCAACTAAGTGGCACCTCGCTAACAATACTTCAAGATGTGGCTGATAATATTAAAAACCGTTTAGCAACGTACCCAACGGTGTTTGATATTGCCGATAGTATGTCAGATGGTAAGGAAGAATTACGTATAGAGCTTACACAACAAGGTTTAGCGCTTGGTTTAAACCGTGTAAATGTAGCAGGACAAGTGCGTAATTCGTTTTTTGGCTCGCAGGTTCAGCGAATTCAGCGTGGACGAGACGACGTGCGTGTAATGGTGCGCTTGCCTATCGATGAGCGCCGCTCCATAGCCGATTTACAAAATATACTAATTAACACCCCCGATGGCGGCTCTGTGCCATTGTCGCACGTGGCAACACTTACGGCTGGGCAAAGCCCGTCAACCATAAACCGTATTGATCGTTACCGCACACTAAACGTGACAGCTGATATAGAAAAAAATAACACCAACATGACGGTGCTTCAAGCCGACCTCGCACAATACTTAGACGAGCTAATGCAACAATACCCAGGGGTTGATTATAAACTTGAAGGTGAAGCTAAAGAGCAAAGAGAGTCGTTTGGCTCACTGGCTTGGGCGTTAGTGTTTGTATTTTTTATAATTTATGCGCTATTGGCTATTCCGTTTAAGTCATACATGCAACCAATTATTGTTATGAGCGTTATTCCATTTGGCATGATTGGCGCAGTAGTAGGGCACTGGATAATGGGTATGGACTTAACCATTATGAGCTTACTAGGTATGCTTGCGTTAATAGGCGTGGTAGTGAACGATTCACTTGTATTGGTCGATTTTATCAATAAAAAACGTAGCGAAGGTGGCGATTTAATAGAGGCTGTTAAACTCGCTGGCACATCGCGCTTTCGTCCAGTTATGCTCACTAGTTTAACCACTTTTATAGGTTTAATGCCATTGCTGTTTGAAAAGGCAACTCAGGCGCAGTTTTTAATACCTATGGCCGTTAGTTTAGGGTTTGGGATTATTTTTGCGACCTTTATTACTTTATTGCTAGTACCAGTCAATTATATGTTGATGGAACGATTTCAAGGCTGGTTTAAATAATACAAAAACGTGTTGATACAAAAGCTGTAGGTATTCAATTGCCTGCAGCTTTTTTGTTTTTAGCTATGCAAAATTGAAAATTATTTAAGGCGTTAAATAGATAAAAGTAGATGTATAAAGAGGTTTGATTGTGCGTGTTAAAACGCGAGTAGATAATGGTGTTCCCCAAGATACGGTACTCGGTTTCAGTCCTGAAACCAGAAGGTTTCAGGGCGGGAATCTGCGGTTTACCGTAGGCTTCTCGGTACATGCCAAGCTTGCACAATAGTAAACGAACAGAAACCCTGGTATAAAATTTATCGGCTCAGGGACTTAACCCAGCTCCAGTATCCCAGGGAACAAATTAAGTATATAAGACATATGCCAATCCTTAAACCCAAAACGTAAAAAATTAAGTCGTTCGCTTAGTTTTCCCACACCTTTAACTCGCTGTTTACTTTATTGCGTAGTTTTTGAGCGTGATCATACAATTAATTGGAGTTGCTTTTTATCGAGTGGTAGCATTGCTTTAACTAGCAAAGCGAAGGCTTGATTATGAACGATTTACCAGATTACGAAAAAGCTCAACTACTTTTAGAAAAAAACGAAATATTTGTTTCCCCTGCCGAAGCGCATGGTGTTATTAGTGGTTTATTAGCATGTGGACTAAGTATTGACGACAAGGAGTACCTTGGCCTTTTAAGCGATGTATTCAACGATGGTGAATCGTTCGGTAATGGTTTAAAAGCATTTTTTGGCACTATATATAAGCAAGTTGTTGCAAGCTTTAATGATGAAGAGTTCCAGTTTGATTTATTTTTACCAAGTGACGACGAAACACTCATCGATCAGGCTAATGGCCTCGTATCATGGGTATCGGGATTTATGCTTGGTTTTGGTTTAAAGCAAAAAGATTACGGTAAGCTGTCGGCTGACGTGAAAGAAGTAATTAGCGACTTTAGCGAAATAACACGCCTAGATACCACTTTTGAAGAAACCGAAGAAGATGCTAACGCACTGCACGAAGTGATTGAATATGTACGTGTATCGGCACTACTTTGTTTTGCCGAGCTGGGTAAAGAGCAAAGCAGCCAAAATGATAAAAAAACGCTTCACTAAACTTAATTAAAAAGTACTACGGGTTAGCTAATAATGGTTGAAATAAAAAAGTCAGAGTTTAAAGCTCGCAGAGAGCGCCTACTTGCACAAATGGATGATAACAGCATTGCGCTGATCCCGGCTGCTAGCGAAGTAACGCGAAGCCGCGATACTGACTATGCTTTTAGACAAGACAGCGACTTTTTTTATTTAACCGGTTTTAACGAACCCGATGCTGTATTGGTGCTTTGTAACAACAGCGATACACCCAGCACCCTATTTTGCCTTGATAAAGACAAATTAGCCGAAATTTGGCATGGCCGACGCGTTGGTTTTGATAAAGCCAAAAGCGACTACTTATTTGACGAGGCTTACCCATTAAGTGATTTAGAAGAGCAACTGCTTGAGCTACTAAATGGTAAAAATGCGATTTATTTTGCACAAGGCGCTTTTGATACATTTGATAGTAAAGTGTTTACGCTTTTAGGTACACTTCGTGGCGGGGCTCGCAAAGGCCTTAAAGCACCGAGTACGTTAAAAGAAATTCGCGGCCTTATCCATGAAATGCGTTTGTTTAAATCGCCAAGCGAAATAGAGGTAATGCGCGAAGGCTGTGAAATTAGCGCCCGTGGCCACATGCGAGCTATGCGCTTTTCACATGCAGGAGCAACTGAGTTTCAATTAGAAGCAGAGCTTCATCATCATTACGCAATGAACGGTGCGCCTCATCCAGCTTACGGTACAATTGTAGGTAGCGGCGATAACGCTAATATTCTGCATTACACGCAAAATAGTGATGTGCTTAAAAATGGCGACCTAGTACTTATTGATTCAGGTTGTGAGCTACAAGGCTACGCAGCCGATATAACGCGTACATTTCCGGTAAATGGCCAGTTTAGTGAAGAACAAGCTGCGCTTTATAATATTGTTCTTAACGCTCAACTGGCTGCCTTTGAAGAAATTAAACCCGGTGGTTACCTGTCTCATGCTAATAAATTAGCAATGGAAGTATTAACGCAAGGCTTACTTGATTTAGGTATTTTAACCGGCGACTTTACTGAACTAATGGCGCAACAAGTCTGTAAAGAATATTACATGCATGGCCTTGGGCATTGGCTGGGGTTAGACGTACATGATGTAGGTGATTATAAAATAAATAACGTTGAGCGAGCATTTGAGCCTGGTATGGTTTTAACCATAGAGCCAGGACTCTATATAAGCGAAGACTCAAACGCGCCACAAAAGTACAAAGGTATTGGTATTCGTATAGAAGATAATTTACTCGTTACCGAGTCAGGCCATGAAAACCTTACTTTAAGCGTGCCTAAAACCATTGGCGATATTCAAGCACTTATGCAACAAACTAAAAGCGCATAACGGGTGGAGAGCACAATGGCTAAGCAATTTGATGTTGTAGTAATTGGTGGCGGTTTAGTTGGCGCAAGTTGCGCACTTAGTATTGCTAAAATAAACCCCTCAATAAACATTGCCGTGGTAGAAGCAAGCCAAGTGACCGATGAATACCATCCAAGCTTTGACGACCGAAGTATTGCGCTTGCTCAGCAATCAGTAGAGTACTTACAAACACTTAATTTATTTGATCAAAATGCCCCTTACACCTCTGCTATTAAAAAAGTGAGTGTGTCTGATAGAGGTCATTTTGGTAAAACCCACATCCAAAGCGCTGAATTTTCAAAACCTTCTTTAGGGTATGTAGTTGAGGTTAATCCATTTGGGCGCGCGCTTCATCAGCGGTTAGTGCAATCAAGCATTAGCATATTTTGCCCTGATAGCGTACTCGAAATAAAACAAACGTTGCATAGCAACGCACTGATTTTGCAAAGTGGCGAACAACTTAATGCCAAGCTACTTATTGTAGCCGATGGCGCGCAATCTCCTACACGCCAATTACTGGGCCTTAATTTTAATACTCAGCCTTATGAGCAAGGCGCTATTATTGCCAATATAGAGGTAGCCGAAGGGCATAATAACCATGCCTTTGAACGTTTTACTCAGCATGGCCCTATGGCACTATTACCGATGAGCAATAACCGCTATTCATTGGTGTGGTGTATGGAAAAAGAGCAAATTAATTCATACATGGACTTAAATGAAATCGAGTTTTTAAGTGCATTACAATCAGCCTTTGGTTACCGCGCAGGGCAATTTGTTAAAGTGGGTATGCGCGCAAGCTACCCGCTGGTATATGGACAAGCCGAATCGTTAATAGCTCATCGAACGGTGGTTATTGGTA
This sequence comes from Pseudoalteromonas sp. PSi26, assembly GCF_054960575.1. Classification (NCBI taxonomy): domain Bacteria; kingdom Pseudomonadati; phylum Pseudomonadota; class Gammaproteobacteria; order Alteromonadales; family Pseudoalteromonadaceae; genus Pseudoalteromonas; species Pseudoalteromonas sp. PSi26. The sequence continues at coordinate 9,509 of NZ_JBHNYT010000023.1, forward strand.
ATGCTGCTCATGCTATTCATCCCATTGCAGGGCAAGGCTTTAATTTAGGCCTGCGTGATGTACAAGTACTGAGTGATTTAATTGCCAATAGCCCTAATGAGTTAGGGAGCTATGCGTTTATACGCGAGTACGGCCAGTTGCGCAGCCAAGATATAAAAACAGTGATGACCTTAACAGATGCCTTAGTAAGGTTATTTTCAAATTCATCTCGAGTATTAGCGCTTGGGCGAAGCATTGGCTTGTTTTCAATGGATTTATTCCCCGCATTAAAAGCCCCGTTAGCAAAACAATTAATGGGGCAAGTTAAACAAGGTTCACGTTTATGAAGCAAACACAGGTGTGTATTGTTGGTGGTGGTTGCGTGGGGCTAACGTTAGCCCTTGGGCTAGCTAAGGCTAATATTAGTGTTGTGGTACTCGATGCAGCATCAACACAAGCCCCTCCAACTGATGAATACGGTTTACGCGTAAGCGCACTTAGTATTGCAAGCCAAACATTATTAGAGCAATTAAACGTTTGGCCTGAAATTATTGCTCAGCGTGCATGTGCATATACCCATATGGATGTTCGCGATGCCGACAGCTTTGGTAAAATAACCTTTAATAACAAACAACTTGAGCTCGACCATTTAGGTCATATAGTTGAAAACGATATTATTCGCTTTGCACTTATTAAACAGTTAGAGCAGCAAAGCAATGCTACGCTAATGTTTGATACCGAATACCAGCAAATACACCAAAGTGAATCAGACGTATTTGTAACCCTTAAAAGCGGCGAGCCTATTATTGCTAAGCTGCTGGTGGCGGCTGATGGCGCAAATTCAGCTATTCGTAAACAATTTAATATGGCGCTGACCTTTAAAGATTACGATCACCATGCATTGGTTGCTACAGTAAAAACAAAAGAGCCACACGCAAATACTGCGCGACAAGTGTTTTTACCAACGGGGCCATTAGCATTTTTACCATTGAGTGACGCTAACACTCATTCAATAGTGTGGTCTACCAGCCCCCACCATTGCGATGAATTGCTAGCAATGGACGACACTACTTTTAATAAAGCCGTAATGGCTGCCATAGATGGCCAATGCGGCCTGTGTGAAGTGCAAAGTAAACGCGCGGCATTTCCACTTAAAATGCGTTACGCCCAGCAATGGGTAAGCGGCAAAGTGGTATTAATGGGTGATGCAGCGCACACCATTCACCCATTGGCAGGGCTGGGTATGAACCTAGGCCTAAAAGACGCCGCGTATTTAATTGAGTTACTCACAAGTGATAGTAAAGAATTTGCCAGCACCCGCACGCTTCGTGATTACGAGCGTACCCGCAAGCTCGACGCACAAAAACACATAGCCATGATGCAGGGGCTTAAAGAGTTATTTGAAGGCGCAAACCCAGTTAAAAAGCTAATACGTGGAGTCGGGCTGTCACTCGTTGATAACCTAGGCCCGATAAAACACTTATTCGCCAAAGAAGCGATAGGGAAGTGATAAAGACAAGCGGTCAGTTTTTAGCTGTCAGCTTTCAGCCAAAGAAAAACCGATGTTTAGTTTAAGCACCGGTTTTTTGTTTATTGACCAATAGAGCTTTTTAGCTTTTTCACAAGTATGAAGAACTCAATAAAGTCTTCCTTATTAAAAGTAAACCTTCCGCAGTGTTCCAGGTTGTCTCCACAAAACCTCATATAATTCGAATGTTCAATCTCATAAATTAGTTTAACTAAGTTTATATCTAGTAGGTATAGGTATGGCTTAAGATCTCCTAGTATAATTTTGATTGGAGAAGTTGTATTTAATATTAGCTCATCACTATTGGTTTTTATTTCAGCCGAAATTTTATTTCTAGGGTAGTAGGTTCTAAGTCCGCTAATAGGAGCATTTAGCACATTATCTGTTAAGTAATTATAAAGTTGTTCCTCGGTTAAAGTTTTACTATCAGGTATTAATCGAATAGATTTATTCGGCAATAAAATTGAATTTTTAATCCCTGCTTCTAGAGTGCTTGTGATCTGAGTAATTAATGGGTTGCTAATATTCTTAACTTTTTTCTTATCAGAGCGTTCCTTTAAAGTAATTGTTAAAAAGAAAAATATATAGCTTGAGAGCATTGATATAGCTATAGCGCTAATTGCAGCACCTATTGAGCTTGAGCCAACTATAAAACCAGCTGAAAAGCATACGCAAACCAAAGCAGCAAAAGTAAAACCCACGGGGAAGTCAAATTTAGTTATTGATTAGTATTCCTAACTTTAAGCGCTCCAATTTATTTTTAACTATGATCTCTAATTAATTAGCGCAGGTAAAAGCTTTTTAATTATTATTTTTTGTTAAGTAGTTTAAATGGAGATGATTAGTAACAAAGCTAGTTAAAGCTTAATATTACACATTTTTGAAATGTAGTTACCTTTTATTAAAATGATGTTTTTGTTGGTTATAGAAAGTGAAATTAAATTAAGCTACGCTTTTCACGCGATCAAGCTCGGCGTCTACCACAAAAAATTTAAACACTTATCTTTATTTTACTTATTGATATAAAGGGAGCATCCAATAATCTCTTCCCGAATCCCGAATCCCGAATCCCGAACCCTTCAACACTTATCTATTAAAGCTTAAAAAACCTGCTTGCTTAATTATCCTACTAAGCGTAAAATGCGCGCTCATTTCGGCTTTTAAACTATTAATTCCTTGCCTTAAACCGACCGGCCGAAACGGTAGAAGGCTCTATTAACCGTAAGGAATATCCATGCGTCATTACGAAATCGTATTCATGGTTCACCCAGATCAGAGTGAGCAAGTTGCTGGTATGATCGAACGTTATACTGGTTCTATCACTGAAGCGGGTGGTTCAATCCACCGTCTTGAAGATTGGGGCCGTCGTCAATTGGCTTACCCAATTAACAAGCTTCATAAAGCTCATTATGTTCTTATGAACGTTGAAGCACCTACTGAAGTAATCAGCGAGCTAGAAACTACTTTCCGCTACAACGATGCAGTGCTTCGTAACTTAGTTATCCGCACTAAATCTGCAGTAACTGAAGCGTCTCCTCTTGCAAGAGAAGAGAAGAAAGAAGCACCAGCTGCTTAATTGTTTTGAGTCCAAGCATGGCGTTTAACTGGCGGTAAATATAAATGGTTAGCCCTTTTATGAATCAGCTGGTTTTATCTGGGGTAGTTTGTAAAACACCCAAGTTAAGCCAAAGCCCTGCTGGCATCCCGCATTGCATTTTTGTTTTAGAACATAAATCAATGCAAACCGAAGCAGACCTTAACCGTAATAGTTATGTAAAGCTTCAGGTTGTTGCCAGTGGAAAGCAAATGCAACAACAGACTCAACATTTGCACGTTGGGCAGGCATTGCAAGTGAGTGGTTTTTTAAATCGCCACGAAGGTCGTAACGGCCTTAGCCAATTGGTTTTGCATGCTCAGCATATAGAAAGAATTATTTGAGGAATTAATCTCATGGCACGTTATTTCAGACGTCGTAAGTTCTGCCGCTTTAAAGCGGAAGGCGTACAACAAATCGATTACAAAGATCTAGCTACTCTTAGAAACTATGTTACAGAAAGTGGCAAAATCGTACCTAGCCGTATTACAGGTACTAGCGCTAAATTCCAGCGCCAGCTAGCAACTGCTATTAAGCGTGCTCGCTACTTAGCCCTTCTTCCATACACTGACTTACATAAGTAAGCAGCGGATTAACAGTTTTTAAAAGGTGTAGAAACATGCAAGTTATTCTACTAGATAAGATCGCTAACCTAGGTAGCCTAGGTGAACAGGTTGTAGTTAAATCTGGTTTCGCACGTAACTTCCTTTTCCCTCAAGGTAAGGCAGTTCCTGCGACTAAAGCTAACATTGAAACGTTTGACGCTCGTCGCGCAGAACTTGAAGCGAAAATCGCTGAACAGTTAGTTGCTGCACAAGCACGCGCTGAAAAACTAGAAGCATTAGCAGAAGTTACTTTAGTATCTAAAGCTGGTGACGAAGGTAAGTTATTCGGTTCAATCGGTACTCGTGACATCGCTGACGCTATCTCAGCTGTTGGTGTTGAAGTTGCTAAGTCAGAAGTTCGTTTGCCTCTAGGTACTATCCGTGAGACTGGTGAATTTGACGTATCAATTTCTGTTCACACAGACGTAACGGCTACTATCAAAGTAATCGTAATCGCTGAAGCTTAATTTTAAATTAAGCGACAAAAGCCGTGCTTTTAGCACGGCTTTTTTGTGCCTAAAATTCAGTTTTTTTATTATTAATGTGGTACTGCCTCCTAATACTCTTCTTACTTAGAATTTAAATTCTTTAAATTTATTTTCATTTCATTCAAACCTTTTACCGCTGTTATTGCGTCTAACTTATCAATACACTGGAAATGGTACCAATACCATAATAATTAAAAGGTGATATCACGGATGTTACACGTTAAACCCGATCAACCCGCTGAGTGCGAAAATGCATTGATTGAGCGCGTAAAGTCGGGTGATCAAAGTGCATACACACTGCTTTACCAATTGCATATAAAGCGCGTTTACGGTTTGTGCTTGCGCTTATTAGCTGATCAGTCGCACGCTGAGGATGCTGCGCAAGAAGTGTTTGTTCAGGTGTGGCACAAAATAGCGATGTTTGATGGTCGTTCGCAGTTTTCTACTTGGTTATACAGTGTGGCGAGTAATATTGCGATTAACTACTTACGTAAACAAAAAAGCTGGGTACAAAAAGTCGTTAGCATTGAACAGGATGGCATGGATGAGCAATCGGCTAAAGACTGTAAAGGCTTAAACGGCTTAGATAAGCTAATTGTTAGGTTACCTGAGCGTGCACGTATGGTATTTGTATTGTTTGCAGTAGAAGGCTATCGGCATGAAGAAATAGCAGAGCAGTTGGGTATTGCCGTTGGGTCAAGCAAATCGCAATATCATCGAGCAAGGCAGTTATTACAAGAGTGGTATGAAAATGAATAAACCAAACTTTGACGACTTTTTAGATAAATCATTAAACACGCTTGATAAAGAGATAACGCCACAAAAAGATCTGTGGGCAGGCATAGAAAGAGCCATTGTAAATACCAATGAGCCCGAGCAATCAGCCGTTACTTTATGGCCAAAGTTAAGCGCAATTGCGGCATGTACCGTTGCTGCCCTAGTGGCGCTCAATATGTTTGTAATAAACCCTAACCCACAACCGGTTGTGGCCATAAGTGACTATTTTGCACAGCAAAAGCAAAGCTTATTGGTGCAGTATAAAAATCAAGATGCCTTGACCGATAATTGGCAAACACAATTACAAGAGCTTGAAGAGGCTGAGTACGCCATTAAGCAAGCACTTAAAAACGAACCCCAAAACCAAGCATTGCTAACAATGTTAGCGCAGATTTATCAACAACAACTTGATTTGATTAATAAGGTGCATGCACCTCGTTGGCAAAGTATTTAGGAGATTAACATGAAAGCAATTTTACTAGGATTAAGCTTATTTCCACTTGTTGCATTTGCAGGTGAAAAAATTGATAAACAAATAGAGGTTTCAAAAGGTGGTACCGTTTTTATTGAAAATCAGCGCGGTGATGTAAGTATTGCTGGGTGGGATAAAAGCGAGTTTAAAGTAGTGGGCGAGCTTGACGATAAGGCGCAAGGCTATGAGCTTAAAACAAGTGGCGATAAAACACAGTTTATTGTAAAAATGCCACGTAAATCAAATTGGGGTAATAGTGGTGACGGCTCAAACCTAACTATATTTATGCCTAAAAGCAGTAGTTTAGAGTTTGCTGGCGTTAATGTATCGGTGACTGCAAAGGAGCTTAAAAACGGCGCAGAAGTTGATGTGGTTAACGGCGAAATTACGGTAGATGATATTACTGGCAACATTAAGCTCACCACTGTAAATGGTGATGTGAACGCTGAGAACTTAAACGGGAATATTCAGTTTGAAACCGTAAATGGTGAAATTAACGATAGGCAATCAAGTGGTGAGCTGCGTTTTAGCGCTGTTAATGGTGATATTAAATCAACTTCAAGCGCTAATGATGTACGCCTTGAAAACGTAAACGGTGACATAAACTTTCAATTAGATAGCATCAAAAACTTACGCATTAATACTGTTAATGGCGAAGCTGAGGTTCGTATTAGTGAATTGTTAGACAGTGCCGATGTACGTTTTGAGTCGGTAAGTGGCGATGCAGAATTTTTCTTTCCTGCTAATGTATCGGCTAAATTTGAGATTGAAGCCCATGCTAATGGTAAGATTATTAATAAACTTAGCAGCGATAAAGTAAAAAAAGCCAAATATGGCCCAGCTAGCGAGCTTGAGTTTATTATTAATGGCGGCAATGCCGACATTGAAATGGATACCATAAGTGGTCGTATTGAGCTTAAAAAGTAAGTCGTAAACTTTTGAGTTACAAAAAGCAGGAAAAGATTTCCTGCTTTGCTATTTGCACAACCCCGGCAAGTCGATAGAATAGAGCCATTCAATTTTAGTACTGTGAAGTTATGGCCAAACCAGATAAGCAAGTCGATACCCTTAAAGTTCCTCCCCATTCAATAGAAGCTGAACAATCTGTTTTAGGTGGCTTAATGCTTGATAACCAAGCTTTTGACCGCGTAGCTGAGCTTGTTGTATCACAGGATTTTTATACCCGCACGCACAAGCTGATTTTTGAAGCAATGACAGAGCTTGCAGAGTTGGGTGATCCAATCGATTTAATCACGATTTCTGAAAGCCTTGAAAAAAATAATAAACTTGCGGGTATTGGTGGCTTTGCTTACTTAGCCGAAATAGCCAAAAACACACCGAGTGCTGCTAATATCGATGCATACGCAAACATAGTACGCGAACGTGCCGTTGTTCGTGAAATGATTGGTGTTGCGAACGAAATAGCCGAGGCCGGTTTTAATACCGAAGGACGCACCAGCCACGACTTATTAGATTTTGCCGAGAGTAAAGTATTTAAAATTGCTGAGCAGCGTTCAAAAAGCACCGAAGGTCCGCAAAGCATACACAACATACTCGAAAAAACCGTTGATAAAATAGAAGAGCTATACCAATCTCCGCAAGATGGTGTAACAGGCGTAAGTACCGGCTATGCTGACTTAGATAAAATGACCACAGGTTTACAGCCTTCTGATTTAATTATTGTTGCAGCACGTCCTTCAATGGGTAAAACCACCTTTGCGATGAACCTTGCAGAGCATGCGGCAATGACACAAGACAAGCCTGTGCTTATTTACTCATTAGAGATGCCCTCTGAGCAAATCATGATGAGGATGCTGGCATCACTTGGTCGTATTAACCAAACTAAGGTACGTACTGGTCAGCTAGACGATGATGATTGGGCGCGTCTTTCATCAACCATGGGCTTGTTGATGGAAAAAGGTAAAATGTACGTTGATGATGCATCTGGGTTAACACCTACCGATGTTCGTTCACGTGCACGTCGTATTGCGCGCGATCATGGTGGTATCAGTATGATCATGGTTGATTACCTTCAGCTTATGCGTGTGCCGAGCTTATCGGATAACAGAACACTTGAAATTGCAGAAATTTCACGCTCTCTTAAGTCGCTAGCAAAAGAATTAAAATGCCCGGTTGTTGCGCTTTCGCAGCTAAACCGTACGCTTGAGCAACGTGCTGATAAACGCCCAATTAACTCAGATTTACGTGAATCTGGCTCGATAGAGCAGGATGCCGATTTAATCATGTTTATATACCGTGATGAAGTGTACAACGAAGACAGTACTGAAAAAGGCATCGCCGAAATCATCATAGGTAAACAGCGTAACGGTCCAATTGGTAAGGTGCGCTTGACGTTCCAAGGGCAGTTTTCTCGCTTTGATAACTACGCAGGTCCTGCGATGGATGACGAGTATTAATGCGCTTAGCGACTGCTGAAATTAATTTAACGGCACTTGCGCATAATTTAGTGCAGGTAAAGCGTTTTGCACCAAACAGTAAAGTTATGGCGGTATTAAAAGCCAATGCTTATGGCCATGGTTTAGTTAAAATTGCACAACATTTAAATGATGCAGACGCATTTGCAGTAGCACGTATAGATGAAGCTTTAGCGCTTCGTGCTGGCGGGTTAACAAAACCGATTGTGTTACTTGAAGGCTTTTTTAATAAAGACGATTTACCTATTTTATTGGCCAATAACTTTCAAACTATTATTCATGATGAGTATCAGCTTACCGCTTTGGAAGAAGCCGAGCTTGAAGCGCCTTTATTGTGCTGGCTTAAAGTAAATACTGGCATGCATCGCCTGGGTATTGCCCCAGAGCAGTTTGATGAATTTTATAGGCGCTTGCAAAATACGCCTAATGCCAATAACACCGTTAATTTAATGACCCACTTTGCCTGCGCGGACGATGTGAATAATACTAAAACAGCACAGCAGATTTCACAGTTTGACTGCCTAGTAAATAATATTGACCAAGCACATTGTTTATCAAATTCGGCAGGCATTATTGCGTGGCCGAATGGCCATGGTGATTGGGTACGCCCTGGTTTAATGCTTTACGGTGTATCACCTATGGCTAACGCATTGGGTGAGCAGCATCAGCTTAAACCCGTTATGCGATTAACGACACGTGTTATAGCAGTGCGCCATGTTCCAGCTAACGAGGCCGTGGGATATGGTGGGCGCTGGAAAAGCGATAAAGCTACTCAGTTAGCCGTGGTTGCTATGGGGTATGGTGACGGTTATCCGCGTCACGCAAAAGAGGGCACACCGGTTGTTATTGGCAAACAGCGCTACAGTATTGTGGGCAGTGTGGCAATGGATATGATTAGCGTAGACATAGGCCAAAACGAGCACAACATAAAAGTAGGCGACAGAGTCACAATGTGGGGCCCTGAGCTACCAGTAGAAGAAATAGCACAGTGCGCCGATACTATTCCTTACGAGCTTTTATGTAATATTACACCGCGCGTAAGTTATGAGTATCAGCCATAATTAAACAGTGGTAATTACTCTTTAATAAAGTAAATATCACTAAAGCCCATGCGGGCAAATTCTTGATCACGAAAGTTACGAACAGAAGCCGACCCTTTAGAGGTCATTTCTATTTGTTGTACCATGCTTAAATAATTGGTTAAATCAATGCCTTCGGCAGCAGCAATTGCTTGATACATGTCGTGGTATTTATCTTTAGCGAAATTTATTTCGCGCGGTTGGTTTTTAAATTTGTAGGTTATTCTGCGTGCCATATTAAGCTCATTGTAATTGAGTATTACAGCGATTTTACACTGTATTTAGTAGCGGCTCTAGCATTGAATGACACGATATAACTAAGCACTCAAACCATAGGGTTAATAATGAAATTATCAGTAGAGATTAGTAAGTACCCACTTCATCAAGATTACATTCCTTTTATTAAAGGCTTTATTGATCGATTAAACGAGTACGATGGTTTAAAAGTGATTACTAATACACTATCGACACAAATTTTTGGCGATTATGATTTAGTGATGCAAGTACTCAATACCGAAATTAAACGTTCATACGAAGAGTTTGGCAAAGCTATTTTTGTGTGTAAGTTTTTGTCTGGCGATTTATCGCCTCAGTAGTTTTTTCGCCACAATTTAACGGTAACAGCACACTATGGAATTTATAACAAAAACGTTAAGCGGTTTTACTGCCATGTCGCACTGGGAATATATTGCGGTTGTGTTATCAATTGCTTATTTATTGTTAGCGATAAAAGAAAGCCTGTGGTGCTGGCCTGCTGCGTTTTTTAGTACGCTAATTTACACTATCATGTATTGGAATGGCGCATTGCTAATGGAGTCATTACTGAACTTTTATTACATGTATATGGCGGTATTTGGCTGGGTAGTATGGCGAAAAGGTAAAGCTAATAATAACAACCTGAGTATTAGTTCTTGGTCTATGGAACGTCATGCGCTTTTAATTATACTTACCTCTATTACGGCAACAGGCATAGGGTATTTTATGACTAACTTCACGCATGCTGATTTTGCCTACCTCGATAGCTTTACAACCTGTTTTGCTGTTGTGACCACTTATTTAGTTGCGAAAAAAATTCTTGAAAACTGGCTGTACTGGATAGTCATAGACGCAGCCTCTATGTATTTATATTACGAAAAAGGCTACTACCCAACATTAGCGCTTTTTGTGTTTTACACCATTATGGCAGGGTGGGGCTTTAAAACCTGGTATGAAGAATACGAGCAAAGCCAAGCTAAGCCACTCGCACAGCTTTAATTTATGAGTGATTACAATGCACTTATAAACAAATGCCGTGCGTTTATAGCACCAAGTAGCGTTATTTCATGCGTGCCTTTATCACAAGGTTTAAGTAACGAAAATGTGTTAATAAATACGACTCAAGGGAAGTATTTATTAAAGCGTTACAAAGACCATTGGCCAGAATATGCCTTAGAGGCACAGCGTCGCCTGAGTGCGTCAAATATATGTCCTTCCCCCGTATGGCTTGATAAACAAAATCAACTGGCTGTGTTTAATTACTTTGACGGTAGTATCGCAAATAGTCTATCAATTGACGATGTGATTAAAAAACTTGCCACTGTCCATGCTTACTCAGTTAGCACTGAGCCAATGAACATAGCCCATGAGCTAAGCTGTTATAAATGTTCACCAGTGTATTTGGAGCATCAGCAGCTAATTAGTGCAGCGGTTAACTTTATTACGGCCATGCCTATCGAGCTTGGTTTCTGCCACAACGATTTAATTAAAGATAATTTAATAGTGAATGAGTCAGGCAGCTACTTAATTGATTTTGAGTACGCTAAAACTAACGACGTGTATTTTGATTTAGCGGCGCTAAGTGTTAGCTTTGAGCTAAATAAAAATAATGATGATGCGTTATTAAATAGTTACGCTAAATATAAAGATAAACAGGTAGGGTTTGTAACATCAACCGATAAGCTTAATTGTTATAAGCTGTTATTTTTGGTTTTAAGTATTGGTTGGTATGAGCAGCGCGACATAAGAGCTCCAGCAAAAAAATTACGCGCGCAGCTGCTAAAACTTATTGCAGCATGTGGCTTTTAAAGGCCACCAAAACGCGCTGCTAACTCTTTATATTTTGCTACTTCATCTGCATCAAACTGCGGTTCGCCGTTTTCATCTTCTGACTTAGCGATTAATAAACTTTCACGTGCAAGACGTTTTACGCGCTCTTCTTTTACACCTAAAAATTCTGCAACTTGCTCAGTAGACATCAAACTCATTATTAATTCCTCTTTTAAATATTTTCATTACTGTGACAATGATAGTTAAAATGTTGCTAAAGCGTAACTATTTTTATCGAATATTAATAAATAACGCGTTTTTATAAAATAGTCACATGTTTTATTCAAAAGTGCCTAATTAGTAATCATATAAACTAATGTCGCTAGCATTTATGTAAAGATGGCTTTATCATTAGCGCATGCTAACACATTGATATCGCGAGTTGATGTGGCGGCAGCAAATGTGCTCTCGTGGTGAAATGGATATCACGTGGCCCTCCGGAGGCTGAGTTGTAGGTTCGATCCCTACCGAGAGCGCCATTTGATTTAACTAGGCCAAAAACTTACCTGTGTTTTACTCCCTTTCTAATTATTAACCACCTTGCTTAAATAGACTTTACTGCCTATTGTTTTGATTATGATAGATATCTAATTACGCCATTGGTGCGTTGTGTTTGTGTTATTCAAATACATCAATAGAACAAAGGTGTATTAATACATTCGTACTTTTAGGAAACACAGTGAATGGATAGTATTGAGCAGCTTAAATTTGATCTGGTAAAGGCAGATGCCAAAATATCTGAGCTAGAAAAAAACGCTTGTTTTAATGATTTATTTATACATATATTTAATTCTTCCCCTGTCCCATTTGTATTGAATGACGCTCATAACACTATAGTCCATGCTAATGATACGTTCGTTAATATGTTTGGTTATGGATCAAGCAATATATCCACATTAGATGAATGGTGGGGCAAAGTACTTCCTAATAGCCATTATCGCGACTGTGTGATGAACTTGTGGCACAAAAAATTAATCGATTCAAAAAAAATGAATACCCGTTTTGAGCCAATGCAGCTAACTATACAGTGCAAAGACGGGTGTAAACGTACTGTACTTGGCAGTGCCGTTCCTTTAAAAAATGGGGATGCCAGTATTATATTGAATATTTTTTATGATATTACAGAACTTGAGTATGAAAATGGCCAAATACGTGAGCTATCTAATATCATTACTGAGTTAACCCTTTCTTTAGAACAGCAAAAAAACATGCTCATACTCGAAAAACAAAAAGCCTTAGCAAATACAGAGCGGTTAAGTTTAGCCATGAAGGGCGCTAATGATGGACTTTGGGATTGGGATATTGCTAACGAAAAAATGTATTACTCACCGCGATGGAAATCGATGTTGGGGTATAAAGAAGACGAGCTTGAAAATAGTTTTGCTACATGGGAAATGCTTGTTCATCCTGACGATCTAGCTCCAGCAGTCGCTAAAATCCATTCGTTTATGGAATCTAAAACTAAGCACTATGAAGCTGAGTTTAGAATGCGCCATAAAAATGGTAGCTATGTAAATATTTTGTCTCGTGCTTTTGTTGTTGAAAGTGAGGAAGGTGAAATTACTCGTTTAGTGGGCACTCATGTAGATATTACAGCAAGAAAAAAATCAGAAGAAAAGCTCAGCTACCAATCATCTCATGATTCACTCACTGGTTTAGCAAATAGAAGAGAGTTTAAGCGTCGCGTTGAGCTTTTATTATCAGTGCCGGCTGAAAAACGAGTTGATCATGCTTTATGTTATATGGACCTTGATCAATTTAAAGTAGTGAATGACACCAGTGGTCATTTAGCTGGCGATGAATTACTTCGTCAGCTCGGTTCTTTATTGCAAAAAGTAGTAAGAAAAACAGATGTGGTAGCACGCCTCGGGGGGGATGAGTTTGCTGTATTGATGGAAAACTGTTCATTTGATAACGCCCATCGTGTAACTAGCCTAATTCAAAAAGAAATTGAGGATTATAGATTTGTTTGGGAAGGTCGTAGCTTTCGTATTGGCGCAAGTATGGGGTTGATCCAAATTACCGATAAATATGTGGATTTTACAGAGGTGCTAAAGTTAGCTGATGTTGCTTGTTATATAGCAAAGGAGAAAGGGCGAAATAGAATTCATGTTCATTACGATGATGACGAAGAGCTCGCAGTGCGCCAAGGCGAAATGCAGTGGGTAAATAGAGTTCAAGATGCAATAGATGAAAACCGCTTTAAAATATACGCACAATTAATTGAGCCACTTGCTTGCGATAAAAATAAACATTATGAATTGCTATTGCGCATGGTCGATGATCAGGGAGGTATAATTCCTCCGGGTGCTTTTTTACCTCCTGCAGAGCGTTACCAGCTGATTGTTAAAGTAGATAGTTGGATGATTGAAAACGCATTTAGAGTGATTCTAAATAACGTCGATTTTCTCAAAGGGGTTAACTTCTTGTCTATTAACCTTTCAGGACAGTCACTTACTAATGAGGACTTTTTAAAATTTGTTACAGAGCAACTCAAACTACTGGGTGAACATAGTGAAAAGATTTGCTTTGAAATAACCGAAACAGCTGCCATTTCGAACCTTGAACTTGCTAGTAAGTTTATTACCCAATTAAAAGTGCTAGGGTGCCGTTTTGCACTAGATGATTTTGGAAGTGGGTTATCATCATTTGGGTACCTGAAAAACCTCAAGGTGGACTACCTTAAAATAGATGGGATTTTTGTTAAAGATATAGAGGTCGATCCGATTGATCATGCAATGGTAAAATCAATAAACGAAATTGGCCACGTTATGGGTATGAAAACCATAGCTGAGTTTGTCGAAACTTCACAAATTAAGCAAATCCTATTAGAAATGGGTGTAGATTACGCACAGGGTTATGCAGTGCATAAACCGCAGCCAATTGAGAAACTCTTCTAAGTTATAAACACACTTAACTTCGAGCGGTTTGATCAAAACCACTTATCTTATTGTGTTATATATTTATTTAAATGTGTTTTTTTAAGTGGGTTATAAGCAATCCTTTATAGTCATTTATTAACGTAAATGAAACAAATGTTAGACTTTTAGAGGTGTAAAATGCTATCTATTGTGTTTAATTACTTATTTTAAAAACCTCTATGCTTATTACTTTACCTATCACTGAACTTGTTCCCGGCATGTATGTCGATAGCGTAACTAAGCAGCATGAAGGTGTTAATGGAATAAAAATAAAAACCAGTGGTTTGGTTCGTGAAAAATCAATAATAAAACGTTTAGCAACAGAAGGTGTGCTTGAGCTATTAATTGATTTTACTAAAGGCGATGTAGCCATCCCCGCTAAGTACAAGCCAACTTCCAAGTCGCCTGAAAAAAATAAAAATTTAGCGTCTACAAAACTAAGTGGCCAAGCAAATGCAAAGCCTGCCAAGGATAAATCAAACCCCATAAATACACCTGCAAATAAAACGCTTGAGCAAGAGTTTGCTGCAGCCATTGAAGGTTACGAGCGCCATAGTAAAAAATTAAAGTCGCTATATGGAGATATAACCGCAGGCATGGCCGTTAATGTAAAAGTACTTGATGAAATAGCCGGTGAGATAGTTAGCTCAGTTTTTCGAAATACCAACGCTATGACCATACTTACTCGCGTAAAAGACAAGCATAATTATAACTGGCGACATATGATCAATTGTGCCATTTTTACCGCCGTGTTTGCTAAGTACTTAGGTTACAAGCGAGGGGTTGTTCAGCAATTGGCAATGGGCGCATTACTCCATGATTTAGGCCAAGCTAAAATACCACAAGGTATACTATCAAAACCCTCTAAGCTGACCGATATTGAGATGAGTGCGGTAAAAAAGCATGTATCTCAAGGGCTGATATTAGCAAAAGAGGAAGAGGGTGTAACGCCAGTCATGTTGGACATGATAGTAAATCATCATGAACGATTAGATGGCTCTGGTTACCCCAGAGGTGTTGACGAAAAAAAGCTGAGTCGTGCTGCACGTATTATGGCTATTGTTGATGTATATGATGCGATGACGGCTGATAAGCTATACAAAGAAGGCGATGAACCTATTAATGCACTTCGTTACTTATTGGCTAGCAACAAGTTATTTGATGCTGAGTTAGTGCAGCGTTTTATAAAGTGTTTAGGTGTTCATCCTGTGGGAAGTATTGTTAAATTGACTAACGAGCGTTTAGCAATCGTGTTAGAGGGAAATACCCAAAACCCTATAAAGCCAAAAGTTAAATTATTTTACAATGCAAAGCATAATCATCACGTAACGCCTAAAGATATAGATTTGAGTACTGACAACCAAGAGCTTAAAATTTTAGCGAGTGTAAAGCCGATGGATTATCAAATTAACTTATCTCGTTTGTTAAAAGATCATCTGCTCGTTTAGTTTTAGTGCATTGGCGTTTTTGGTTTGCCTGAGCCGATATAAATGCGCCTAAAAAACAACTTCCCATTAGTACCAACCACAACAAAGTGCCAAGCTCTACGTGAAGGGCTAAGCAGCAAAATATGAGCGATACAGCAGCACTTAACATAGCCCCCAACCAGTAACGATTAACAGGATTATCGCATTGCCCGGCCTGTGTGCATGCGCAGTAATTTGCCTTATAAAAGAAAAATACACTGGCTCCGCAAAAAAGAAGACCCACCATAATTAGAACAATCAGCACAGTTTTAACCCTTTGGTTATTTTAAAAAAGAGTTTAAAATGCGGCGTAATTCATGTCAATCTAAATGATAATTAATTACATTTAGAGTAATTACTCTAATAACACATTTCTTGTCCGATGAGTTTTAAATAGTTGTTAAAATGTAGTTAAAAACGTGTTTTTTAGGTGTTTTTGGTGTGATCATGAAGTTTTTTTATAAAAATTAATGTAGTGTAGCCGGGTTTTGAACATAAGTAACAACACACATAGCTACCCAAACAGTGAGTTTGGTTAAGGACACAACAATGAAATTTTCTAAAACGCTTATCGCAGCCTCGCTTGCATTTGTTTCAGCTGACTCTTTTGCAGCTGCGTTTCAACTAGCTGAGCAAAACGCATCAGGTTTAGGCCGTGCCTATGCTGGTGAAGCATCTATCGCAGACGACGCGTCTGTTGTTGCACGTAATCCTGCTTTAATGACTGTATTTAAAGATAAGCAACTAAGTGTTGCTGCTATAGCCGTTGTTCCAGATGTTAGCCTTGAAGGCACTGGTACAAACAATGGCATCGACCCGAATGCATTAGATGACGACAGCATTGCGCCTAGCGCTGTTATTCCAGCAACGTATTTCACTATGCCAGTAAACGACAGAGTATCAGTTGGTTTTGGTGCATTTGCTAACTTTGGTTTAGCAACAAAATTTGATGACGATTACGCGGCAGGTCAAATTGCCGGTGAAACAGAAATTGTAACTGTAAATATGAACGCAAGCGTTGCTTATAAAGTAAGCGAGCAGTTCAGCTTTGGTATTGGCTTAAATGCAATTTATGCAGAAGCTAAAATTATTCGCAAGTTTGGTGCTTCAGCTTTACCAATCCCCGCTTCAACAGATGCAGTAAACCTTGAAGGTGATGATATTGGTTACGGCTTAAATGTTGGTTTAATGTACCAATTAGACGAAAACAGCCGTTTTGGTTTTAACTACCGTACAGAAACTGACATCACGTTTGAAGGTGAATACTCAAACGAGCTTCCTTCTGCATTTATTCCTGGTGGATTAGATGGACAGCTTGAACTTCCAGGTTCGGTTGAAATAACGCTACCTGCTATTGCTGAGTTTTCTGGTTCACATCAGTTAGACGAAAAACTAGGCCTACACTACAGTGTATTGTGGACTGGTTGGAGCAGCTTTGATTCATTAGAAGCGCAAGTAACTGCGCCTACGGGTGATAAGTTTAGCGCATTTGAAAAAACAGAAGATTTCTCTGATGCACTTCGTTACTCAGTAGGTACTGACTACCAGTACAACGAAAACCTATTGTTACGTGCAGGTATTGCGTTTGACGAGTCGCCTGTATCACAACAGCATTTGTCAATATCGATTCCAGACACAGACCGCTTTTGGTTCTCTTTTGGTGGTAACTACATCATCAATAAAAACTCAAACGTTGATTTAGGCGTGAGTATTATTCGTGGTAAAACACAAAACTACACTGAAAAAGATAACTTAGGCTCGCAGTGGTCTTTTGAATCTAAAGGTCATGCTACGCTTATTGGTGCGCAGTACAACTACACGTTTTAATGTAGAAGTGCCTTTAGCTTAATCATTAGGCACAAAAAAGCCGCTCACTTTTATTAAAGTGAGCGGCTTTTTAATGCCTGCTAAATTACTTTAGCAGGTGACTAAAATTATAAGCTTTCAATCTTCGTTTTTTGCTCAAGCAGCTTAGTTTTAGCATCGGTGAATTCAGCTAACTTAGCGTTTTCTTTTGCAAGAACGGCTTCTGGTGCATTGTTTACAAACTTTTCGTTAGCGAGTTTGTTTTGCACTTGCGCTAGGCCTTTCTCTGCTTTTTCAAGTTGCTTGTTGATACGTGCAAGCTCTGCTTCCACATCAATTAAGCCCGCCATTGGGATCATAATTTCAAGGTTGCCAACATAAGAGGTTGCACACGCTGGTGCGTCGTCTTTGTTTTCAAGCATTGTAAACTCTTCAAGCTTAGCCAATGATGCCAAGAATGATTTGTTTTCTTCAATACGGCGCACATCATCGCTTGATGCGTTAGCCAGTAAAACGCTAAGTGGTTTACTTGGGCTAATATCCATTTCACCACGGATATTACGAATTGCTAAAATGAATTGCTTAACCCACTCTAAGTCTTCCATCGCTTTGGCATCAACGCTTGCTTCATTATAAACAGGGAAGCCTTGTACCATAATGCTAGTGCCCGCTGTTTCAAGCCCTGCAAGTGGTGCAACGCGTTGCCAAATAGTTTCTGTGATGTATGGCATCATTGGGTGCATTAAGCGCAGTAGGCTTTCTAGTACTGTAATGAGTGTATTACGTGTACCGCGCTGCTGTGCTTCACTGCCTTTAAATAATACAGGCTTGGTCAACTCTAAGTACCAATCACAGAACTGGTTCCAAGTGAATTCGTAAAGTGTATTAGCGGCTAAATCAAAGCGGTAGTTATCAAGGTGCTCAGTGTACGTTTTAACGGTGGCTTCATATTGGCCTAAAATCCAACGATCAGCTAGCGAGTACTCTTTTTGTGCATCGTTTGCAAAACCACAGTCTTGCTCTTCTGTGTTCATTAATACGTAACGGCTCGCGTTCCATAGTTTATTACAGAAGTTGCGGTAACCTTCAAGGCGGTTCATGTCCCAGTTAATATCACGACCGGTTGATGCCATGGCAGCTAAAGTAAAGCGTAGTGCGTCGGTACCGTGTGCTTCAATACCGTTTGCAAATACTTTGCGGGTATCTTTTTCAATTTTAGCGGCAAGTTTAGGCTGCATCATGTTACCAGTACGCTTTTGTACTAAGTCTTCAAGGCCAATGCCATCAATCATGTCTAGTGGGTCAAGTACGTTACCTTTTGACTTAGACATTTTATCGCCGTTATCGTCACGTATTAGGCCAGTTACATAAACTGTTTTGAATGGCACTTGTGGTTTGCCGTTTTCATCCTTTATAAAGTGCAGCGTCATCATGATCATGCGCGCAACCCAGAAAAAGATAATGTCAAAACCCGTTACCAACACGTCAGACGGGTGGAAGGTTTTTAAATCATCGGTGTTTTCAGGCCAGCCTTGGGTTGAGAACGTCCAAAGCGCAGATGAGAACCAGGTATCAAGTACATCTTCGTCTTGGCTTAGCGCAACGCTATCTGCAATGTTGTTATCGCGGCGTACTTCTGCTTCGTCGCGACCAACAAATACGTTGCCTTCGCTGTCGTACCAAGCAGGGATACGGTGACCCCACCAAAGCTGACGTGATATACACCAATCTTGTACGTCATTCATCCACGAAAAGTACATGTTTTCGTATTGCTTAGGCACAAATTGAATGTCGCCGTTTTTAACTGCATCTTTAGCAGGTTCTGCAAGTGGCGCAACACGTACATACCATTGGTCGGTAAGTAGTGGCTCAATTACTACACCAGAGCGGTCACCGTATGGAACGGTTAGGCTGTGGTCTTCAATTTTTTCAAGTAAGCCTAGTTCTTCAAATTCAGCCACAATCGCTTTACGCGCAGCAAAACGGTCAAGGCCATGAAAACGCTCAGGAATTGGCGCATCAAGCTCAAGCTCTTTGCCGTCAAAGGTGTAAGTTTCACCTTGAGTTAAAATAGCGGCGTCTTTATCGAAAATATTGATCATTGGCATTTTGTGACGCTTGCCAACTTCGTTATCGTTAAAGTCGTGGGCTGGGGTTATTTTTACACAACCTGTGCCTTTATCTTTATCGGCGTGTTCGTCAGCAACAATGGTGATACGACGGTTAACGATAGGTAATAAAATGTCTTTACCAATTAAATCTGTGTAGCGCTCGTCATCTGGGTTTACTGCAACACCTGAGTCGCCTAGCATAGTTTCTGGACGAGTTGTGGCTACTACAATGTAGTCTTTACCGTCTTGTGTTTTAACGCCATCGGCTAGTGGGTAACGTAAGTTCCACATGTGGCCTTGTTTGTCTTTGTTTTCAACTTCAAGGTCTGAAATTGCCGTGTGTAATTTTGGATCCCAGTTTACTAGGCGTTTACCACGGTAAATTAGGTTTTCTTTATGAAGGCGAACAAATACCTCTTTAACCGCTTCAGATAAACCATCGTCCATCGTAAAACGTTCACGGTCCCAATCAACCGATGCGCCAAGGCGGCGTAATTGCTTAGTGATAGTACCGCCCGATTCGTTTTTCCATTCCCAGATTTTATTAATAAAATCTTCACGGCCTAAGTCGTGGCGAGTTTTACCTTCTTCAGCGTGCAGTTTACGCTCAACCAACATTTGCGTTGCAATACCTGCGTGGTCAGTACCTACTTGCCATAATGTGTTGTTACCTTGCATACGCTTAAAACGCGTAAGGGTATCCATTATTGTATCTTGGAAAGCGTGGCCCATGTGTAAGCTCCCCGTGACATTTGGCGGCGGGATCATAATAGAATACGGTACGCCTTGGCCAGATGGCTTAAAGTAGCCTTTTTGTTCCCAGTCTTGATATAGAGACTGTTCAATATCTTGCGGATTGTAGGTTTTATCCATTACACAGAACCTTTAATAAGTACTTAAATTAGTTGGTTAGTTTGCCTGAGTGGCTAGCTATTAATATCTTGCGTGGTGAGATTGGCACCGAGTTGGCGTAGCTTTTTAAAACGCTCGCGGGCTGCTTGTTTAGCAACAGGTTCTACGGGGACAAAATCAAAAACTTGGTTAAATCGGCGAATGTAATCAGGTAGCTGAGTGGCCAAGTTTATTAAAACTTTTCGGTTGCCAACAGGTGGCGTAATACCAATTTCAACAGGGGCTCCGCCTTTAGGGCCTTCACCTTGTAAATTGTGTGGTACAAAACTGTCTGGGTCGAATGCCCAAATAATTTCATCAATGGCACAGGCTGTATCGTTATCGTTTACACAAATAAATACACGTTGCCCATTACGATACTGATCGGCCGCTATTTGTGCAGCCAAAGCAAAATGATCATCAGCCTGGGCTTTAGACTCATCTTGTTGCTTTAGAACGAAAAATTTAGCGTTCATGTTCATTGTATCGGGCTTTCCCATGACATTGAATGTGCACTAGATTAATACACATAAATTAAGAGGCAGATTTTGCCATATAACGGGGTTTGCTTCAATTAATACACAAATAAATAAGGCGCCTAATGGCGCCTTATTTTGAACTAAACAGATAATTAATCGTGTGCTGCTTCGCTTACACCCGCTCTGTTCAATAAATACTGAGTTAGCATAGGAACAGGGCGCCCTGTTGCGCCTTTATTTGCACCACTTCGCCATGCAGTACCCGCCACATCTAAATGCGCCCAATTATATTTTTTGGTAAACTTGGATAAAAAACACGCTGCGGTAATTGTGCCTGCCGCGCGCCCACCTAAGTTAGTAAAATCAGCAAATGGGCTTTCTAGTTGGTCTTGATAATCGTCCCACAGTGGTAGCTGCCATGCACGGTCGCCACTTTGCTCAGATGCTTTCAATAAGTCGTGGGCAAGGGGGTTATGGTTTGCAAGCAAACCTGTTGCATGAGCACCTAATGCAACAATACATGCACCTGTAAGGGTGGCTACATCTATGACGGTATCTGGGTCAAAACGCTCCACGTAGGTTAACGCATCACATAATACTAAACGACCTTCAGCATCGGTATTAAGTACTTCAACCGTTTGCCCCGACATCGTTGTTAAAATATCACCTGGTCGGTAAGCATTTGAACTTGGCATGTTTTCACAACCAGCTAAAATACCTATTACGTTTATAGGTAATTGCATTTGTGCCAAAGCGCGCATTGCACCTATAACACCTGCAGCACCGCCCATATCGTATTTCATTTCATCCATGGCTTCGCCAGGTTTAATTGAAATACCGCCTGAGTCAAAGGTTAAACCTTTACCAACTAACACAATTGGCGCTTGCTCGTCGCTTGCACCTTTGTAGTTAATAACTGACATAACAGATTCGTTATCACTACCACGGCCAACCGCTAAGTACGAGTTCATACCAAGCTCAGCCATTTTTTCTTCGCCAATAATATCAACGGTGATGTTATCAAAATTGGTAGCAAGCTCTTGCGCTTGTTCGGCTAAATACGCTGGGTTACAAATGTTGGGTGGCATGTTGGCAACGTCTTTACACAACTTGCTGCCAGCAGCGATAGCTAAACCGTGCTCAATCGCACTTTCACCAATAGTGAGTTCACGGCGCGTGGGTACGTTAAATACAATTTTACGAAGTGGACGACGCGGGTCTACTTTTTTACTTTTAAGCTGATTAAACGTGTATAAGCAATCTTGCGTTGTTTCTACGGCTTGGCGTACTTTCCAGTAAGTATCTCGGCCTTTTACGTGTTGCTCTGTTAAAAAGCACACCGCTTCCATAGAGCCTGTATCGTTTAAGGTATTTATTGTTTTAGAGATAATTTGTTTGTATTGCTTGTCATCAAGCTCGCGCTCTTTACCGCAACCTACAAGCAAAATACGCTCGCTTAATACGTTAGGGACATGGTGCAATAATAAAACTTGGCCAGGCTTACCCTCTAGGTCGCCACGGCGAAGTAAATTTGAAATGTAACCATCACTGATTTTATCGAGTTGTTCACCAATGGGGGATAACCTGCGTGGTTCGTACACGCCAACGACAATACATGCGCTACGTTGTTTTTCTGGGCTACCACTTTTTACGCTAAATTCCATTGTTGCTCCTGGTTGTGAGTCATTTAAGCTAATAAATAAGACCAAAAATAATATTTTCTAGTCTTAGTAGCTAAGCTTATGTAGAGATAATACTCATTTTAGCTGATTTTTACCGACTCTTACTGTGTAATTGAACTTTATATGCTTAAGGGCTACTAATGCAACATTATATCTTGCACTTAGGTAGGATAATTAATTTTGATGGCTTATAATAATAGCCTATTTGTCGGTATAAACTGTGCAAAATAGCTATTTAACTATTCGACACTCACTATTGTAGTGAAATACTAAGTTTAACAGGGGCGAGCATTGCTTATTTTTCGTTATTTGACCGCTGAGGTTTTAAAATCGCAGGTCGCCGTATTTTTAACTTTAATGACCATTTTTTTATCACAAAAGCTGGTGGTTATTTTAGGTGACGCATCAGAGGGCAGCATTCCTGCTCAATTAGTGCTGTCTATGATTGCGTTAAAGTTACCACAACTTGCCTCGTTAATTCTTCCATTGAGTATATTTTTAGGCATTATTTTAGCGTACAGCCGTATTTACGCCGACAGCGAAATGACGGTATTAAAAGCGTGTGGTGTGAGCGAATGGTATGTAGTGCGTGTAACTTTAATATCAAGCGCAGGCTTGGCGCTTTTGGCTGGCGCATTAACTATGTACCTAGCACCGTGGGCCAGTGAGCAAGAATATCAATTAAAAGAACAAGCTAAAGCTGACGCAGGGCTATCAGCATTAAGAGCCGGTCGTTTCCAAGAAACAGGGAACGAAAAAGCCGTGGTGTTTATTCATAACATTGAAAATGGTGGCAAAGAGCTAAACAAAGTGTTTGTTGCACAGCTACCAAATAGTGATAACGATGAATTAGCTCGACTAGTATACGCAGAGCAAGGCGTGGTAATTGAAGCGCAAAACGGTGAGCAACAATTAGTGTTAACTGATGGAAAACGATACGAAACCGATGGCACAACGGCTGCCTTAAACCTGACCGAGTTCGATGGCTACAGTGTGCAAATTCGCGAACAAGAAATAGAACATCAACGCCGTAAGTTAGAAGCTGTGCCGACTAATCAGTTGCTTGCTATTAATACTCCTGAGTCTATTGCTCAATGGCAGTGGCGTATCGCTATTCCTCTTTCTATTCCGCTGCTTACTTTACTAGCAGTGCCGTTAAGTGTGGTTAATCCTCGCCAAGGTAAATTTGCTAAATTGGTACCCGCTATAAGTTTGTATCTTGGGTATTTTATTTTATTAAATGCCGCTAAATTTGCGATAGAAGATGGCAAAATTCCGCCATCAATTGGGCTTTGGTGGATTCACTTGAGCGCGTTATTTATTGGTGGCTTATTAATTATTAAAGGCCGCCCAATAGGCGCTTTGCTTAAAGCCGTTGTTACTAAGCGGGAGCTAAGCTCATGATGAAAACACTCGACTGGTATTTAGGCCGCAGCATTTTACAAACAACAGGCTTTGCTTTGTTGGTTTTAGTTGGGATCAGCACCTTAATTAAATTTATTGAACAGTTAAAATCGGTAGGGCGTGGTAGTTACGATTTGATTACCGCCATGCTGTATACGTTGTACAGCATTCCTGGTGATTTAGTGGTGTTTTTTCCTATGGCTGCATTGATTGGTGGCTTAACAGGGCTTGGTGCGCTTGCTTCAAATAGTGAACTAGTGGTTATGCAAGCTGCGGGCATGTCGCGGCTTCAAATTATTGGTTCGGTGATGAAAACCGCTATGTTTATGGCCATTTGTATGATGGCGCTTGGCGAATGGGGAGCGCCAGAGGCACAGTTACGTGCAAAAGAAATGCGAAACCAAGCTATACATGGCGGAGATGTGTTTAGCGCACAAAAAGGGGTTTGGGCGAAAGATGGAAATAACTTCATAAACATAGAAGATGTGGATGAAAGCGGTAAGCTTAACGGTTTGCACATGTACTATTTTGATAGCTCGCTTGAACTTACTCAAATTACTAAAGCTAAAGAGGCAATTAGCCGAAAAGATGGGTGGCTTTTACGTGATGTAAACAAAGTTATTATTACGGATGAGTCAATTACGACTGAACTACACCCAGAAGAGTTTTACCCATCGCAACTTACCGCTGAAAAGTTAGGCGTTGTATCTGTAAAGCCAGAATCGCTGTCGTTTACAGGTTTATGGTCGTACTTAAGCTATTTAGAGCAAAACGAGCAAGATACTAGTACTTACGATCTTGCTCTTTGGCGAAAGTTTATGCAACCCGTGTCGGTTGCGGTTATGTTACTGGTTGCATTGTCATTTATATTTGGCCCGTTACGTACTGTAACTATGGGTGCACGTATAATCATGGGAGTGATTACAGGTATTGTGTTTCATTTAACAAACGAGATATTTGGTCCCGTGGTAATGGTTTACCAAATACCTGCCATAATTGGCGCTGTACTGCCTAGTGTTATTTTTATAGGCTTTGCGACCTACTTAATGAATAAACGGGTATAAGCGCTTATATTTAAAAACAAAAAGGGGTGACTATTAGTCACCCCTTTTTGTTTTTAAATGATTATATCATTATGTGTTTATATGCTAGTCGAGCTCACGGTATATGCGTTTGTTTTCTTCTTTTGAAAGAGCAACAACCTCTGTTTTAGATAAGTAATCTTGTAATGCTTTTTTGTTTTTAAAATCAATTAACACGATCAAGTTACCTAAACCAAGTAACGCGCCCAGGCAGCGAATAACGGATTGCGACCAGCTAATTAAATTACCGTCGTTAGTTTGTACTCTTAAACGCCATGCTCGCATGCCAATTGTTTGCCCACTTTTGGTCCAAAAGTAACTAAAAAAGATAACATTAACGCCCACAAATAACGCACTGCGAATGCCATCTAGTAAAGGCGAATTTTCTATAAATGCAGCAGGGTCTTGGCCTTCTGTTTGCTCAATAAGGCCCGTTGAAATTAACACTTGGATTGCAGCAAAGTACAAAATAGCGGTTAACATAGATAACGAAATGACGACTAAAGAGTCGTATATTAGCGATGCAAAACGGCGCCAAAAACCAGCACGTGGAAACTCACCCGACATAAAAATACTCTCACTGTTAATGTGTGGCTAGTTTAGCAAAAAAGCGTAAAAATACTAAGCGCTATAGTATGTTGGTATCATTTAACTTTAGGTTTAAATAATATCTGTATTTTTAAAGTCCTTTATTTGCAAGACGCTTTAATTTTTTTAAATGTTAATAGTTGCCTAAATGTTAAGCGGTTGATCATGCTTATGTAATAAAAGGCTTGCTGCTAACCCTATTGTTTGTATAATGCTTGGCATAGAGACGAAGGCACATAAATAATCCTAAGCTCTAAAGTGGTTTTTCTTTATCTTCTCTTGTTTAGAAGGTTAAAGAAAAATGATGCCAGCGTGATGAAATTGGTAGACATGGGGGATTCAAAATCCCCTTCCGAAAGGAGTGCCGGTTCGAGTCCGGCCGCTGGTACCACTTTTTATAACCTCTGCTAGATTTAGCAGAGGTTTTTTTATGTCTAAAATTTGTGATGACGGACTCGAGCGGCACTCAAGTGCGCTGCTATAAGTTAAGGTCCGGCCGCTGGTACCACTTTTTATAACCTCTGCTAGATTTAGCAGAGGTTTTTTTATGTCTGAAATTTGTGATTACGGACTCGAGCGGCACTCAAGGTGATATTTTAAAATATGATGCATTAAATTTTAAATAGTCATATCGCTTTGCGTGGGCTGTTTTTGTATTAGTTTTGTAAATGAATCAGAAGGCATAGGGCGGTACATAAAAAATCCTTGCGCCATCTCGCACTGCGCCTTTGATACGTAATCAAGCGTTTCTTGATCCTCTATTCCCTCTGCAATAATAGCTAAATCCAAATTATGACCAATATCGATAATACATTTGGCAATGGCAGCGCTTTGTTCATCAGTGATTACATTTTGTAAAAACGATTTGTCTATTTTTAAATAATCGATAGGTAATAACTGTAAATAACTAAAAGAGGAGTAACCTTTACCAAAGTCATCCAGCGCAAATGCAACACCATAGTGCTTTAGCTTATGCATGGTTTTACTCATCTTCTCTTTATTTTCCATAAAAATAGATTCAGTCAACTCAATAATTAATTGATTGCCACTAATTGTTGAATTCGAGATGCTTTCAATAATGTAATCAATAAAGTGCTCATCCTGAAACTCAATAATTGATAAGTTAACTGCAAGTTTTAAAGGCGTTATGTTCTCTTTTTGCCATTGTTCTAATAGCGATATAGCCGAGCTAATAGCAAATTCACCTATTTTTTTTATTAAGCCGGTTGATTCAGCAATAGGAATAAATAAATCGGGCGGTACAGACTCTCCGCTAGCCGTAAACCAGCGCATCAACACTTCAGCCCCCAAAATCTGATTGCAGTCTAAACCTATTTTAGGCTGTAGATATATTTCTAATTCTTGGTTGTTAATCGCTTTACGAAGTTCGCGCTCAATATCCATTTGTTCACGGGCTTGGGCTTCTAATTTCCTATGATAAAAACGGTAGGCATTTTTGCCATTATTTTTGGCATCATACATCGCCATATCGGCGTTACTAAGCAAGGAGTCGGGCGTAATACCATCTTGTGGATACAATGCAATTCCAATGCTTGATGATACATATTGAGGTCGACCATTTATAATAAATTCTTTACTTATTGTCTCTAACAACGCCTCGCACAAGTTTTCAATATTACTTTTAGACTTAACAAGCTCAACAAGAATTACAAACTCATCTCCACCTATTCGTGCAAGTGTGTCTTGCTCTCTTAAACGGTGGTTAATACGCTCTACCATTTTAATTAGTAGTTCGTCCCCGCCCTTATGCCCCTCAGTGTCGTTAACCCGCTTAAAGTTGTCTAAGTCTAAAAAGAGCACTGCGGTCATCGAATCATCACGTCTTGCGAGTGTTAGTGAATGCTCAAGACGGTCCATAAATAATTGACGGTTTGCTAAACCAGTCAGGGCGTCATGGTAGGCTTGAAAATGAATGATTTCTTCATGTTCTTTTTCAACGCTGATATCACGAATACAAAATACACGACCAATAAGTTGGCCATTTTTAAGCTGAGGAAGTGAGCGATAGCTATAATGTTTGTCGTCGATAGATTCAAACTCGCCACTCAAGGCCTGTTTTGAGTCTGCTTTTAATTGCGCGATAATGTCGGCGCTTTTGTTGCCTTTTTTTATTATTGTATCTATTTGGCTAAAGTAATTATATGCGTTTAAATTAAAGCGCTCGAAGAACTCTCTGGCCATTATATTGGCACTCACAACGTTACCTTTTAGGTCTAGCACAGTAACTTGTTCGCCTATAGCGTCAAATGTAGCATTAAGCACGCTAATTGAATGTTCTAATTGTTGCTGTGTATCAGAAAGCTCATTAAGTTGGTTTTTAAGTAAATCATTACGTTCGTTTAATTCGTTAGACGTAATAAATAATGACCGCTCTAAAATATTAATTTCGCGCTCATTCAGTTCATAAGCATCAGATACCCGCGATATAATATCGGCATACTCTTGAACAAAGCTTTCATCCACCTTACTACGTTTTAACTGGCGTGCTAACAGTTTATGCAACTTGTAAACCTCCTAGTCTTCACTTAATAAGGTCAGGGTCATGGTTTGATTGTGTAAATGACACGACCCCAGTGGTACATGAGGCGATAACTCGCCGTAAGAGTAAAAGCCGGTTCTAGTGCAGTTTTCGGGAAGTAAGTCTGCAATTGTTTCAAGCTCTTCTTCAATTAATTGGTCGAGTATTATTCGTCGGCCAACACAGCTCACTAAAAGCGCAAGAGTGGGCTGGTTACTGCCCATCATTTGTATGGCGGCTTCACCCGCTTGTTGTGCTCCATCAATTAGATTTTCGTAGTTTGCGCGCATTAATTGGCATTTAGCCCCTTCAGGAAGATTACCTGCAAAGGTCATGCTTTTTTTATCTTCATCAATACTTAAAATAGTTCTGACTACGGATTGTTCTTCACCAACTTCTTGCATAGATAGCGGGAATAACAAAGCAGAGCTTGGCAGCTCGTCAGCGTATTCACCTAGCATCGTTTTGTACAATTCCAGTGAAGGACTGTGGTCTACTTCATAAAGGGTATTTTTAGTTGATTTGGTAATTTCGCGTATAGGGCCAAACGGCTTCCACCCGCCCATGGTGCCATGGCTAATATTTAACTTTTCGCCATAAAACCCGACAAGAACAACTAAGCCTTTAGTAACGTTATCGTTGTGCCATACTATGGTTTCTTTAAAGCGAGCCTGATCACCCGCTAAGCCACCAGTTACAAGTACGTTTTTAGGTAATGCGCCAGTAATACCCTCAATGAGCTCGCTGCCGTTTATAAGCTGCCCATCAGAAACAACAAACACATAACGTAAGCCTTTACGATCTAATTGATTTACAAGTGCGGCCCCCAAAGAGCTTGAGTCGGCATAGTTACTAATGTTATCTGACTTGGCAACAACGTGACTTTTCTTAAAGTGGACGGCGGTCAGCGCTATGCTTTCGTCGTGTATTTCACTACCTTGAATTTCTCCGCTGGTAGAGCACCCTACAATTTCAGCCTCAGGGAAAGATGATTTTAATTGAGACAACATGTGTGATGTTGCCATGGCATGTCTGTCACCAAAAGCAAATACTAATGCAGCATCAGAATTTTTTGGTAACGGCGTTTGCCATTCACCTTCTTTATAAATAGATTGAAAAGTGTTCATAATTTAAAGGCTTTCCCGTACAACTATGTTATTTATAATATAGATTATAGGGTAAATGAAGGTAAATCCACATTTGTTACGTTTAATTAACGCTCTTTTATAGTGTTTACCATTTTATAAATTAAGTATTTAACCCTTTTAGTTAGATAATTAGGCTTAACGTTTAAAAATTGATTTTTTGCTTAAATACAATGAAATCCAACTTAAATGTTTTAGCGTATAATATAATTAAGTATTATGTTTACAACACGGTTTTAAGAACGTTCACATGACTCAGCTAAGTGCCAAACAAAATATTCAAGCAATTGTTAAAGCGATAAAAGCCGAAGAGGCAGTACTTCGCCAAAAATACCCTTTGCTTGCTCATCAAAATACCATTGGGCTTGTTATATTATTGCTCTCGTTGAGTGCTTTAATTGGTGTTGGGGTTTTGTATTACCTTGCCATAATACCTGCATGGGCTTGTATTATTTTGGCAGCTATGGCGGCTTCGATTTCTCACGAACTTGAACACGATCTCATTCATAAACAGTACTTTAGTAACCAGCCCTTAATCCACAATTTTATGATGTTGACGGTGTGGTTAATGAGGCCAAACACCATTAGCCCATGGTATCGCCGCAAAATGCATTTACATCATCATAAAACATCAGGTACAGAGCAAGATCTGGAAGAGCGCTTAGTGGGTAATGGCATTAAAAATCCATTTATGCGTGCGCTTGTTATTGTGGACGGTTTGCTTGGTTTAGTTATTAATACCAAACGTTTTAGTAAAGAAATTAAAGGGTTTAGTTTTTTAAGTGTGTTTAATGCGGGCTTTCCGATAACAACAACATACTTCATTATTTTGTATAGTGTAATTATATTCCACACAGTTAACTTTTTTGTACCCATTGAAGCAAGCACTCCGGCACTAGCGTTAGAGGTTTTAAATGTGTTTGAATTTATGATGATTGTGTTAATTGTGCCTAATATAGTGCGTTCAAGCTCGCTTAATTTTGTTACCTCAAGCATGCACTATTATGGTGGCGTAAATAATATGCTTGAGCAAACACACGTAATTACAAGCCGTTTGTTTATGCCGTTTCACCTTTTTTGCTTTAACTTTGGTAAAACGCATACTATTCATCACTTTGTACCAAACCAACCTTTTTATCTTCGCCAAATGCTAAGCAAAAAAATACTCGACGTAATGCGCCAGCACAATGTACGGTTTAATGATTTTAACAGTATAAAAAATGCAAATGCTTACGACCCTCAAGCTAGTTAATACGAAAGAAGTCTGAGTTTGATTATTAAAACCAATTGTATGCGCGATTGGTTTTTTTGTTTTAATTACATTTAATATTTAAATTCGGTTTTAGTATCGCAGAGTAAATCTATGTCGTCTGTGCGGTTTAAGGATAGTGTATTTAAAATGGTGTAGGCTATAACTCAACAGCACTTTTCGATAACACTAAATCGGTTGTTGGGCTTCATTAAAATAATAAAGGAAAACAGGATGAAAAAATCACTACTTTCAGTGGCATTAGGTTTTGTTGCACTTGGTACGTTTAACGCAAAGGCAAACCTTGATCAGCATGTTAAAAATGTAGAGCAGCAAGTAATAGAGTGGCGACGCGACTTCCACCAAAACCCAGAGTTGGGTAACCGCGAAACGCGTACCGCAGGTATTGTGGCTAAACATTTAAAGTCGTTGGGCATGCAAGTACAAACCGATATTGCTTACACCGGTGTTGTGGGAATTTTAAAAGGCGCAAAGCCTGGCCCTACTGTAATGCTACGTGCTGATATGGATGCACTGCCTGTAACCGAAAAAACAAATGTTCCCTTTAAATCAACAAAAACAACAAACTATCGCGGTGTAGATGTGGGGGTAATGCATGCCTGTGGGCACGACACGCATGTAGCCATGTTAATGGGCGCAGCACAAGTATTGGCCGATATGAAAAACGAGCTGCACGGTAATATTATGTTTGTATTTCAGCCTGCTGAAGAGGGTGCCCCTATTGGTGAGGAAGGCGGTGCAGAGCTAATGCTTAAAGAAGGTATATTTAAAAAATATAAACCCGACGTGGCATTTGGTCTTCACATAACATCGAGCCTACATACGGGAAAAATTGGATATAGAAGCGGCCCTGCTATGGCCAGTTCTGATAGGTTTGAAATAACGGTTAATGGCCGCCAAGCGCATGGTTCAGCTCCTTGGACAGGTGTAGATCCTATTGCAGCAGCTGCGCAAATAGTAACGGGCGTTAATCATATTGTGAGCCGCCAAGTAAACATAACCAAAGAGCCCGCAATTGTATCGTTTGGCAAAATAGCAGGTGGGGTGCGTAATAATATAATTCCTGAAAAAGTTGAAATGGTAGGTACAATTCGCAATTTTGACATGAATAATAGAGCACAGATTTTTGAAAAAATAAAAACAACGGCCACACATATTGCTAAGTCGTCGGGAGCAACAGCCGATGTACATATTCACGAAGGCTACCCGGTAACGGTTAATAACCCGGCCCTTACTGCGCAAATGCTACCAACCCTTGCAAAAGCGGCGGGTAAAAATAACGTAGTGGAAATGGATAAAATTACCGGTGCAGAAGACTTTTCGTTTTATGCATTAGAAATCCCCAGTGTATTTGTATTTTTAGGTGGTACGCCAAATAGCCAAGATTTAAAAACGGTACCCAGTAATCACTCACCTTATTTTTATGCTGATGAGTCATCATTTAAAGTAGGCACTAAAGTATTGAGCCAGTTAGGGGTCGATTACTTAGAAAGTAAAAAGTAGACTTATAATAATTGAGTTAGTAAAAATCATAAGCTAACTCAATGTATTTTAAGCGCAGTACGTGAAGATGTGTGAAGGCTCTATAGGCCTATGTTAGAGGATTACTATATGAAAATCATAGGAAGCTGTTTTTGTGGCGATATAACTTATGAGGCCACCACACAAAATAATAACGTAGTAGTATGTCATTGCAGTGATTGCCAACGGATGTCGAGTGGACCATTTAGAGCCGTTGTAATTGCAGATCCTAATTCGGTTGATTTTACAAAAGGACAACCGAAAGAGTATGTAAAAACAGCGCAAAGTGGCAATAAGCGAGCGCAAGGTTTTTGTGCAAATTGCGGTACGTCACTTTATGCAACAAATGAGTCTCCTATCGATCGTATATATGGGTTGCGCATAGGGGCGATTGATCAGCGCGATTTGTTTAAACCTTCAATACAAATTTGGACAAAGTTAGCATTGCCTTGGCTTGATGATTTACATCATGTTGATGCATTTGATAGCACCCCAAAGAATTAGTCTTATAAATGCTTTAAACCTCATTCCTGCAGTAAATAAAGCGACTTATACGTATATAAGCCGCTTTATTTTAATAGCTTTATTTACCAAGTATACGATGCCGATAACATGGCATTGCGTGGTTTACCCGGAAAATATCTATCGCCTGTAAAACTGGTGTAATCAGCTCGCTCAGCATACGCTTTATTGGTCACATTTATAATACGAGCCATAACTTCAAGATTTTTTGTTGCTTGCCACTGGGCGCGTAAGCTAAGAACCGAATGGCCTTCGTATTCATTCAAGTTCTCAGGGTCTGTGAAGTAATGGCCAACATGATGCCATTGAAGTGCAAATTGGGTGTTGTTACGTGCTTGCCATGTAATATCAATATTAGCAATGTTGCGTGGTGCGGTATCTATGTAGTTGCCATTTATGTTTAGGCCGTTAATAACTTGGTTGTTAGTGTAACTATGTTTGGCATGTGTACCTGCAAAGTTAACCGACACGTTATTGGGTAATTGATAATTAAGCTCAAGTTCAACCCCTCGATGCCGAGAGCTGCCATCATTTACAGTAAAAAAGTCGCTATCACGATAAATAGTATTGTGTTTACTCATAGCATATACAGATAAGCCGTAATTAAATGTATTGTATAATCCTTTTATACCAAACTCAGCGTTGTTAGCTATTTCTGGGTTTAAATTAGCGGTGGTTTGCTCGCGTTGTAATTGATATAACTCAGCAGCTTGTGGCGCTCGGTAACCGCGAGAAAAGTTAGCGTAAAACGTGTTATTAGTGTTGAACTGGTAACTTATTCCAAGTTTAGGTGAGGCATTACTAAAGCTATTTTTAGTGCTGGCAGGACGACTGTATCGGCATCCACCAAACCCACACTCGCTGCCGTCTTCTTTTGTTCTGCCCGCAAGCATATTATTTGTGTAGTCATACTGCATGTGCTCGTAACGCACCCCTGCGGTTATCAGCCATTTATTTAATTGCCAATCTAGTGATGCAAATGGTGCATAAAGGGTCGCATTAACATCGTAATCATAATGCTTACCCTGTGGCACGGTAGCCACTAAAAATGCTGATCCTTGCGTTGCCTCATTTTGACTTTGTAAAAAGTCGGCCTGGGTGTACTCGCCATCTAAGCCTAAGTTTATAGTTACGTTATTATTTATAGGGTGCTGATAAAGCGATTGAATTCCAATACCAGTTTGACTGTTTTTTTCAAGCGGCGTGCCAGGCAAAAAGTGCTTAAAAAAGTCCATGTTTTGGTCGCGCATATACACAGTGGTAGAAAGCACATCGTTATTGGCTAATTGCCATGTTGCATTACTCCATGCGCGCAAGGAGGTTGCCATTCTATATGCCTCAGGGTCAAAGTTTTGCTGTGCTATATCTTTATTTTTATAGCTTTCGAACCCTGTAATAAAACCAGCCGTTTGCTGATCTAAATGTGTGTAGGTGATACCCGACGTAAGCAGTACGTTATCACGCTCTAAACGATGACGAATGTTTACTTTTTGCTGTTTAACACTTTCATCATCACGATACCCGGTGTCGTCAGTAATGCTAGCGTTTATGCCAATACCACTGTTGCCATAGTCTTTTCCTGCGCGTAATTTAACGCGTGCGTAACCGTATGAGCCATAATCTAAACCCAATAAACCGCCACCCTGTGTGGTATCGGGCGTTATTACGTTAATAACACCATGCACAGCGTTAGAGCCATAAAGCGCAGAGCCCGGGCCCTTTAATACTTCAATACGCTTTGCCATTTCGCTATGCGCTTCAAATAATTCGTTTATATTACAAAAGCCCGCAGCCCGAAGGGCAATACCATCTTCTAAAGTTAACACACCACCACATGCGCCGGCACCTGATAAAACCGGGGAGCGAAGCGCAGGTAAATATTCTTGGCCATTGCCGCGTTGTATATTAGCGCCAGCAACGCGTTGTAGGGATTCTTCAATATGAGTAGGTGCAATACTATTAAGTTGCGCCTCGGTTAATGTAGAGATCGACAATGGAAGGGGTGTAGAAAGTGCTTCTACCCTTGATGCTGTAGTGGTAATAACTTCAATTGAGTCTGTGCTTTTCTGATCAGCAAAAACAGCTTGGCTAAACGGCAAAATGAGCGGCAAACAATAATATTTCATACATACCTAAAACGTTGTGAAAATAGCTTAGGTTGATGATATGTGGTTTTTGTATGCATTTAAACTTGTTGCGTTAAAGCACATACTAACGCTAACCAATTAGCGGTCATTAAAGCGTTTAATTTGCTCATTAATTATGTTTATGTCGACGACACCTGGTTTAAATGCAATATAAACAGGCAAGCTAGATTCATCAAACTGGCGAGCATAAATGCCTGTATTATTTTTAGCAAACCAAAGACCAGCCTGATAATTAGTTATTACATAATCGACGCGTTTTTTTTCTAATAATTTAAAAGAATCGGATGTTGAAAGTGAATGTATTATATTTTTAGGCAATATTTTGTATTTATCGGCTATTTCATTAGGTAAGGCAACGCCTCGGAGCATAGCTATTCTAGTGCTAGAAAAGTCTTTGTTATTTAGGGTACTTTTATCTAAAGCAAATAGTCCAAACTTGGTAACATGTGTAGGGTGCTGAGTAAACTCTAAATGTTTTTCGCGTAGTGTATTTGTTGCCAAGGAAAAATAACAGTCGTAATAGTTTAGGATCATTTCTTTTTTTACACGTGCCCAGGGTAAGTGTATTACTTTAATGTTTAAACCTAAGCTTTGCTTTAAGTAATTTATCAGATCAATGTCTGAGCCTGTAAATGTGTTATTTTGCTCGTCGAAAATAGTATAAGGCGGGTAGTGAGTTGTAACGCAGCGCAATGTTTTAGCTGGCTCAGCAAGGGCTAACGATGACGTCGTTAAAGCGAAGATTAATAAAATAAAGCGCATAACTATCAAATCCATTTTCTTTTAAGTATATATCCTATTTTTTAATTTTAAAGTGACTCATGAAATTGATGATCTATGCGTTTTTTTAACGCGTATATTAACATTTTTGGAAGGCATTATGTTTGACGCAGAGCAGCAATCACGCATCATAGAAATGGCATGGGAAGACAGAACGCCCTTCGAAGCCATTGAGCAGTTATACGGATTAAAGTACCCTCAGCTCGTTGTTTTTATGCGAGATCATATTTCTAAAGGGAGCTTTAAAGTATGGCGCAAACGCCATGCGGGGCGTAAAACCAAGCACTTAAAACTTCGCGACCCAGCAATTATGCGCAGCCACTGTAAAACTCAGTACAAACACCGTTAACACCGTAAGTTTAAATTTAAGCGCTATTTCATTGGATGTTCATCCTAGCTTGTTAGTCTTAGATGACTATTAGCATTGGAGATATCCATGAAAGCAGTTATTTATACCGCACTCATCACACTTGCGCTGGCATCAGTTGGTGCACAGGCTAAACCAAACAAAGATAATTATGGTCAGCACCAAGGTAAAAAGGTTGGCCATAAAAAACACAAGCATCATGATAATAACTCTCTTTCTAAAAAAGAGAAAAAGCAGCTTATTCGTGCAGGGTGGACCCCACCGGGTAAAAGTAAGCGTTACCATACCGGTGACATTTTAGAAGTTGATATATACAAACGTGGTAGAGTTGTTGAACGTTCGAGAAATAATGGTACTGTAAGTATTGAAATCGACCGTAAAATTATTCACTTAGTACACGACACGCGAGAAATCTTATCAATTTTGAACCGTTAATATAAAGGGATTTAAGTAATGCTTACATTGTTGGCTGTAACTACTGGCTTTTTTTTACTGGTAACTTTACTACCCATGTCATACAGCCAGCACTATCTGGTTAGAAGTTGCGATTTTGTTCGTTTACAAGTGTTTTATATTGCTGGTTTTATATTTGTTAGTTCACTATTTTTGTTATGGCTAAATAGTGATACGCACTATATTTATATTACGCTCGCATCTGTAATTATTATGGTTTTACAAGGTAAGTGGATCTTTCCTTATACTTGGCTTGCAAAAAAAGAAGTACAAAGCGCGAGCAAAAACAGCGAGCACAGTATAAGAATTATGTCGGCTAATGTGCTAATGTCAAACCACAATAGTGAGCAACTAATAGCGTTGGTGAATCAGCATAAACCTGACTTACTTATTACACTTGAAAGCGATAGCTGGTGGGAAGAAAAGCTATCGGTCCTTAAAAAAGATTACCCTCATTATATTGAATGCCCTAAAGACAATCGTTATGGCATGCACTTATACAGCAAATTTAAATTACTCGATGCGCAAATATGTGAGCTCATTGAAGATGATATTCCTTCAATTCATATTTTATTTGAAAACGACGAAGGCCTTGAAATGCAGGGGCACTTTATTCACCCAGCACCACCAAGCCCAACTGAAGAAGATTCATCGCGCCCACGCGACTCAGAACTAATAATGGTTGCCAAAGCAGTTAAAAACCCAACTCGTCCAACAATCGTAGCGGGCGATTTAAACGATGTAGCATGGTCGCGCAGTACGCGATTATTTATGCAAATAAGTGGCTTTTTAGATCCTCGTAAAGGTCGCGGCTTTTATAACACATTCCACGCGGGTTACTTTTTTATGCGCTGGCCGCTCGACCACCTATTTCATAGCCAGGGTTTTAAGGTTAAGCGTATTGAGCGCTTAGCTAAATATGGCTCAGACCACTTTGCGCTGCTTACCGAGCTTTCTTATGAAAATGCCAGTCAGCAGTCATTAGAGGACAAACCCGACAAGTTAAAGCAAGAAGAAGTAGCAGAACTTACCATGAGCAAAGCCGATAAGCGAAAAGTCCCCAGGTTTGAAAAATAGTAATTGTTATTAGGTTGTGTAGGTCGGATAAGCGAAGCGCCAACGACTAAGCATTAACAGATAAATATCTAGCGCCTCGGCAACCTCCTTTGACATGACATCGTATCGTAAGCTTAGTTCGACTGCTTTTATTTTGAAATTAACGGGGTAAAACCATGTTTTTCTAGGTTGGGTTTATCTAGGCATTTTAGCCTCCTCAAAGTAATGAGGAGGTGTCCACTAAAACGGGTGAGGGGCATTGTTCTTTTGAGTGCCTTGCATCTCTTTATTACGCCAAGTCTTCTTTTTTGGTTGAAACAGCCAATAGTGATATTGAAGCGGCATAAGTAGAAAAGAAAGCGATATACGCCACACACAAACCGACTAAGCCGAAAACATTGGTTTCAATTGATATGTCATAAATTAAATATGCTGATATTGGTAATGAGATAATTGAAAAAGCTTTACCGCGAGAAAGGATCACTAGCTTATTTTTAATATAAGGAATTGCAAGGATCAATACTGGAATCAATAATAGCCCAGCAAATAAGATATCGATTTTAACTTCTGAATTCATTTAATGCTCCAATTCGTTTAAAAATATAACGCTTCATCAAGAAGCGGTCTAGGCTTGCTAAACTTATGTGACGAAGGAACTCGCTCAAGCCGTGACGAGTCTTTCTTCAGTGACTTGTTATATTTATGTCACTCTAATACTTTATCTAAGTAAGGTTCGATTTCAGCACTTTCATCATTAGCGTTCTTAATCCCAAGAATGAGTATGGAAAGAGCAAACCAGCCAATAGCGAAACCAAAATTAAAAAGTATTAAGAAGACTAAAGCTGGTATTCCGCACCAAAGAAACATAATTAGCAATCGGCGAGAAATATTTATAGGTTTGTCTTCTCTGAATTGTTTAACTGCGCTATTTACGATCTCCATTTTTTCACTTTGCTTGAGACCTTTTAATCTTTTGTCATCATATAAATTAAAATAAAACCTCCTTGTAAATATAACACCCCAAGAAGGGGCAATAACAGGCGGGCTAGAATACGGAACGAAGTGACGGGAGCCCACGTGTTATTGTCCCGCTTACTTGGTTTGTTATAAAGCAAACTCCCCAACTGTGACCGTGTTTATTAGAGGGTTTTCATCCAAGACCGGAATTCCAACTAACACATCATTGTCTGTATGCTCGGTAGCGCCTTGAGCATAAATAGCACAAATTTTTTCTTGCTCTACTTCGTTTAAACTTTCCCACCACTCTGGTGATATATAAATATTTTC
This sequence comes from Pseudoalteromonas sp. PSi26, assembly GCF_054960575.1. NCBI lineage: Bacteria > Pseudomonadati > Pseudomonadota > Gammaproteobacteria > Alteromonadales > Pseudoalteromonadaceae > Pseudoalteromonas > Pseudoalteromonas sp. PSi26. Next base: position 48,068 of record NZ_JBHNYT010000023.1, read on the forward strand.
AACCATTGCGAAGGTGAAAATAGAAAGTGAGTTTGACACAGAACCTGTCTGAAGGAGTTGGTTAACAAATTTTAAATTGCTTGTTGAATGCTCTTTCAACCACGACAAGACAATGTACCCTTTGTTTTCAGATGCAAAAGAGTTAATGAATACATAGTCTGGTATATCATTGGGATCATTAGATATCGTTTGAAGCAGTTCACCATCGAAACCAACCGTATACCCTAGTACCGCACTGGTCATGACCCTCGGAGGTAGTTCAAGTTCCACGACTAAGTGATGTAAGTCATCAAAGACAGCAGCCGTAAACATGCGATCAAGCTTCTGTTTTAGGTACCGCAGGTCTCCCATTGTAAGATCATTATTTGAACCATAGTATTTAGCCATTTGTTGTATCATGACTTGTTCACTAAGAGATTTGCCTTTATCTAACTCTTGAGCAAAGCTAAATGTATTTGCAGCGCTCTCTTTTACAAAAAGTTCTCGGCATAAAGATCGATATGCCACGAGGAAACAATGGTATGGACTTTTATCAAACGCATTGTCTTCAATCGGAGCAAAAATGTGTTTGTCGTGAGTTGAGCAAAAACCAGTAAATACTGAGGCTTGGTTAATACCTACTTTCTTTGGATAGACTCTTTTAGATATAGAGAAGTCATGATTTGTTTTGAAGGTAGTGTAAACATGTCCATCTGCTGCTATAGCTTTTAGGGAGGAGCTTTTTGATACTGAATGCGCTTTGATGATTTTCTTTGTACATTCAGATTTCATCGATTCTGGCACGCTACAGAGCTTTTTTGAGTTGAAGCTATTCATTTCTTTCATTATCGTGCCTTTATCTACAGGAGCTTGTTTATCACGCCCTAAATGACAACGTTTGTATTTTTTCCTTGAGCCGCACCAACATGGCTCATTTCTTCCAAGTTTCACTGATGCTCCTCTGCTTTATAACTTTTAAATAAGGGGCGCATACAAGTGGGGCATAATGGCGAAGCCGCCCCGCATGTATGCGTCCCAGCGAACGAAGTGAGTGACTTAATTTTTTTGTTATGTGCCACGCTTATTTAATACACCATGATTCTAATTGCTTCTTATTTCTTATAATTTTAGGGTGCATTGTGCACAGCAATTCCACTTCTGATACGGTGTAATTCGTTTCTGAGGCTAAATAGGTAGTAGGAAGAAACTTGCAATTGTGTTTTTCTAAACCAGTTTCCAGAGTTTTGAAAACTTTCGGAGCCTTACAAAAGCGACGGTTAATCCACTTAAAAAGTGAAACACACATCAATACAGCCACGCCAGCAACGAATGCACCGATGACAGAGTTGTTACTAAGCGTATTTACAAATTCCATTTTTATCCATTACCTTTAAGATAGATTAACAATCAATTCCTTGCTTTCCACCCTGACACTTTGGGCATTTACGTTGGAAAATATCTGTGCCGTTCGCGCCATAAATATTACCGCAACCCGGTGATAAACATTCCATCTTGTATGAGACGGAATTATGATCCGAGCCTTTTAAGCCACGAGTACCATGATTTTTTTGATTATTCGAATTGATGTAACCAATTTGTGTTGTTTTAGCTGTTCCACTAACCCACATTATTCAAATTCCTCTCTGGCACATAACGCCTCATTCAGAGGCAATAAAATAGTTGGGTAAAATAAGCGAGGCTCGAGCAAAAACCAACTGTTTTTTGTCCTGCTGAAATGA
>NZ_JBHNYT010000024.1:0-24859 GCF_054960575.1 Pseudoalteromonas sp. PSi26
AAACTTTCTTACGATCATTTAAAAGTGAAGTTTTATTTAACTCTCTGAGCGGCTAATGCTTTGCTATGCTTCGGCGTTTCCCGTCTCAGTGGGGTCGCATTATAGGGAGATCCGAAAACAGATCAACCCTTTTTTTTAGATCTTTTTACTGTTCGAACAAAATTAGAACAAAACAACAAAAAACCATGTTAAAACACGCTTAAATTGATGTTTTTTTGCACTGCTCTTTATAATTTCATATAAATATCATTGCTAAGTTCGTTTAAGACGTTAAGATAGCAAGTTCACAATGTTAAATTAATGTTTATTTCCTGTTTATTGGTAGATCTAAAATGAAATTACCCGATCAAAAATCTTTTATCTTTTCTGTTGTTATTGCTGTAATTGGTTTTGTTATTGTTAAGTTCGCCCTTGGAAGCTTAGAACTTGACCCTGCAATTGTATTTGCTGTTGGCTTATTAATAGGTGGACTAGTTATTGCTGCTATGTCTTCTGACGTTTTAGAAGAGGCCGAAGTAAAAACTAAAACACTTTACGTTGGTAACCTTCCTTACCGTGCAAACGAAGGTGTTGTTCGTGCTTTATTTGAAGAGCAAGGTAAAGTATTCAACGTTCGTCTATTAAAGGATAAAAATACAGGCAAACGTCGTGGCTTTGGTTTTGTTGAAATGGCACAAGCTGACGCAGACAATGCTATTGCTAACTTGAACGATAGTGAGTTTCAACAACGAACTCTAAAAGTACGTGAAGCAAAACAAAAACAAGAAGATGATACTAACGCGCTTCGAACTCAGGCGGATCAATCAGTGTAACTAGCTTAACCGCCAGTTTATCACTGAACACATTAGCCGTTGCATAGTATTGCAGCGGCTTTTTTATATCTGATATATTTTGTGCTAATAAACCTGACTCGGTTAATAGATAAATAACTCTATTTGCTATTGCTGCGCCAGAGTCCACCAGCTGAATACTATTTTCAAAGTATTCACTAATTTGTTTTGCAAGTATGGGAAAATGAGTACACCCCAATACAAGCACATCTGTTTGCTTTTCAATACTCAAGCCTTCAAGTACAGCATGTAATTTATTTGTATCTAAATAGCCATTAAAGAAAAGTAATTCAGCAACGTTTACCAACTCAACACTGCTATATAAGTTAACAGTTACATTACTAGCGTGCTGCGCTATTAACTTATTTGTATATGAGCTCGCTATTGTGGCAGGTGTTGCCAGTAAAGCAATGTGATTTGAACGTGTTAATTCTGCGGCGGGCTTGATTGCTGGTACAACACCAACTATGGGTATATCTGTAATTTTGCGTACAGCACTTAATGCCGATGTGGATGCCGTGTTGCATGCTATTACAATTAAATCGACGTTTAGCTTATTTAACTTAATGAAATGAATGAGCGAACACAAACGATTAATAATTGTTTGTTGTGTCTGAGCCCCATAAGGTAAGAAAGCATTATCCATGAAATAGCTATATTGAGCATTCGGGATACGTTGCTTTATATGATCAAGTACTGTTGTGCCACCAACCCCTGAATCAAAAACCATTATATGCGCTGACAAACGACCGTTCCTATTATTAGATTAGAACGGCAGTTTGCCATGTGATTTTTGCAAAAGAAAGTAGTTTAATGTTGAGGTTAAACTTCCTCTGCTGTTTGCTTTGTCGCGCTATTTATCTTATTAAAGTTTTCAAACATAGCTTTTGTGTAATCAACCAGTTTATCGATCTCACTTTGATCTTCATTAAGCCACTGCATAATACCTGATAATTGATTTTGAATACCTAGCTCGGTTGCTTTAGAAAATGCCTCTCGGAGGTCATCATTAAAAGGCGCTACTTTATCTGCAATTACTTTTTCTGGAGCCGGTTTATTTTCTTCGTAACCCTTTATTGCAGCAACTGTTTTGGTTTGGCGTAAATCCATTGAAAATGCAACAAGTTGTTCATTGCCTAAACTAAGCTCTTGCGCTTCTTCGAATGCCTGCTCTAAATCGCCGCTAAAAAAGGTCTTACTTACGTTTTGTAGGTTTTCCATTAATTCATTAATTGCTTCTTGCTCTTTATCATTAAGGTCGCCGTTAACTGACATTGAAAATGAAAGCTCTCTCGATTGTGATGATTCACTTACGAATGCCTCCCCTCCCTCACCACGCTGATAACTACTAGCAGACTGAGATTTAAACGCATCGGCAAAACTTATTGTTACTTCATCACCTTCTGCGGTTGTGAAACTGTACTGAGCATTATTACTTAAACTTGCGTATTGTGCTTGAGTTACCCCCACACTAGCGGGCATTGGGTTAAACAAATTATCTTCAAACTTATCAAGGCCATTGAAAATGCCTTCTTTTGATTTGTTGATTCCCTCTTGGGTTTCATCGTTCAGAACGCCGGATTCTTTTAACTCATCAACAGCGTCATCAATACCTATTTGAACCCCCTTACGGGCATCACTTAGCATACCTTTTAATTTATCGTCATCGGCACCATCAGCTTTTGCTTTATTAACGGCGCCGGTGACAAAGTCGAGTACATTTTTAACAATTTCTTCAAAATCAAAAAGGGGCTTATCTGCTTTTTTTTCTTGAACTGGCAAACCAAGCTGCTCTGCCATTTTATCACCTAAAACTTTAGCAGCTAATTCTTTACCTCGTTGCTGATAGCTGTCTTGCGGAGACGCGATGGTAGGTTGTTGTACGTCAGCTTTGTTGTTGAATTTGTTTATGTTCTGGCTTGGTATAAAGCCATAATTGCCTATTTTCATGAATCGTCTCCTGAGCATGCGTAGTTTATTATCGGCCAGGGCATAAAAAACTAAAGTAAACCGTGCAAAAAAACATCATTTATTCTAGCCAAAACTAGACAAATGCGAACCGCTCCCTACAATAGCGCCGATAAACAGATCTTAGATAAGGTAGTAACGCGAATGGCAGTTATTAAAATAGATACCACACAGTACCAAGCGCAGTTAAGTGAAAAAGAACAGCGTATAACTTCACAGTTTCAACGTTTTGGTGTGGAGCAGCTAGAAGTATTTAGCTCGGAGCCAATTAACTACCGCCAACGTGCCGAATTTAGAGTATGGCATGATGGAGACGATCTGTTTCATATAATGTTTGATCAGCAAACTAAAGAAAAAATACGCGTTGATAAGTTTGACCCTGCGGCACCGCTTGTTGGTGAAATCATGCAGGTGATGATTGAAAACCTTAAACCATGCGAGGTTTTACGCCGAAAGCTATTTCAAATAGATTACCTGTCTACACTCAGTGGTGAAATTTTAGTGAGCTTGCTTTATCACAAGCCGCTTGATGATGAATGGCTACGTGAAATTAAGTTACTAAAGGCAAAACTGAGTGAAAAATATAAAATAGATTTTATTGGCCGAGCACGTAAGCAGAAAGAAGTGCTAGGTGATGACTTTGTAACAGAGCGATTAACTGTAAATGGCCAAGAACTAGTTTACCAACAAGTAGAGAATAGCTTTACGCAACCTAATGCGAAAGTAAATATAAGCATGCTTGAGTGGGCACAAGATTTATGTAAACCACTTAAAAATGATTTACTAGAGCTTTATTGCGGTAATGGTAATTTTTCTATTGCGCTAGCGGGGTCTTTTAATAAAGTACTCGCAACTGAAATATCTAAATCGTCTGTTCACTCTGCTCAATATAATATTGCTAAAAATAACGTAGAGAACTTAGATATTATACGTATGTCGAGTGAAGAGTTTACTCAAGCGATGAATGGAGAACGTACTTTTTCTCGTCTAGATGGCATTGATTTAAAAAGTTACAATTGCCAAACTATCTTAGTCGACCCGCCACGCGCTGGTATGGATGAATTGACCTGTGATTTAGTGGCCAATTACGAAAATATTATTTACATATCGTGCAACCCTGACACACTGGAACGCGATCTAGATCATTTAACGCGTACTCATAACGTCAAGCGCTTTGCGATATTTGATCAGTTCCCTTATACACATCATATAGAGTCAGGTGTGTATTTGCAGAAAAAATAACTGTGAGTAAAAGTTTACAGTCACAAAAAAGCTCCTATGAAGGAGCTTTTTTGAATTCTGTTACTTACTTGCCAAGTAATTAATTAATTTGCTGATATCTTCAGGTGCCGTAACACCTGATTCACGGCCTAAGTTTAATTTATACTTACCGTTTACAATAAATGTGGGTACACCACGAAGGGCACCTTTTTCTTTAAAGTATTCTTGATCGCGCTTCATCTTAGAGCTTAATGTACGAACCGAAAAGCTTTTAAATAACTTATCAAATTTATCGCCATCAACACCTTGCGCAACGAACACATCTTTCACGTCAGCTAATTCGTTAAATTTAGCGCGTTTTGTGTGAATATGATTAAAAATAGCTGCGATAATTTTTTCTTTTTGCGGAAGTACTTCTGCAGTGGCTAATGCTTGGCTCATCATTTGTTGGTTTTCTGGGTTACGAACACCCACAAAGTCAACGTGGCTCTTTTTAAACTTAACATTTTTATCAAGTTTAGGCTTAAATTCGCTGATCAATGACTCGTAGTTATTACACGCCGGGCAGTAAAAAGAGAAAAACTCTTTTACTTCTGGCTTTTTAGTAGCACGTTCAGAAATAACATCGTAATGAACGCCTTCTTCATAGGTCGCCGCAAAGCTCGTTGCTGCCATTGGTAATACTAATGCAAGTAACCCTGCTTTAAGTAGTTTAATCATACTTATACTCCAAAATTTATAATGCTAATAAAAACGCAATTAACTCATCAAGTTCTTGTTGGTTTTTTATGGTGTTAATATTGATTTTGTATTTATCGTTAACGATAAATGTAGGTACGCCGGTTAATGCACCTAATTTTGAATATTTATTTTGCTTGTCTTGCATTGCTTGTTCTGCGGCAATAATTGGCATGCTTGCAATAGCTTGGTCAAAAGTGTCGCTATCTATCCCGTTAACTTCCAACAGCTTTTTAAGATCTTTAACTTCTGTTAAAGGCACACCTTGAATATGGATACTTCTAAAAATTTGGTCCGCTATATTTTGTGCTTGACCTTGTTGTTTGGCAATTAAGTAAGCAAAGCTTAAGTTACTTTGTGCCAGTGGAGATACACCACCTAAAAAGTTAACGTGACTTTTAACAAAATCAGTGCCTTCAGGCAGTTTTTTTTCAATTGCTTTGGCCACTGGTTCAAATTTAAAACAGTGCGGACAATAAAATGAAAAGAACTCTGTTACTTGTGGTGTTGTGCTTTTTTCAGTTTTAATAATCGTGTATTGGTTATTTGCCTCAAACTGTGCAGCAAAGGCTGCAAAAGGTAAACATAAAAGAAGTAGGCTCAGTTTTAGTTTTTTAAGCATTAGTATCTCGTTGTACTCGTCATTAAATAATAATTTACGGCAATAACTTTAACGGCGGTTCTTGCAGTGCAGCAAGTTGTTCTTTAAGCGCTAAAATTTGTTGCTCCCAGTATTTGTCATCAGCAAACCATGAAAAGTTCCGCACAAAAGCTGGATCGCTCCACCTTTTTGCCACCCATCCCATGTAGTGAATAATACGCATTGCTCGCAACGGTTCAATTAATTTGAGTTGAGCGTGGTCAAAATCACAAAATTCTTCATACGCTCCCACCAAAGTGTCTAACTGTAACAGTTGCGTTGGTCTGTCGCCACTGAGCATCATCCATAGATCTTGAATAGCAGGCCCTTGACGACTATCGTCTAAATCCACGAACATTAGCGCATCGCCAGCCCATAATATATTGCCTGCGTGGCAATCGCCATGTAAGCGAATGCTATTTGTATCTTGATACTGCTTTTGTGTCTGCTCAATTACCAAATCTAAAATAGTATAAAAAGCAGTGCTTAATCCCATTGGCACCAAGTTACTTTTTTGAAGATGAACTTTAGCTGTATGCAAATATTCTTCACAGCTCATTGTTGGTCTGTAAGTAAAGGGTTTGGTTTTAGCTACTTGGTGCATTCGACCAATTAAACGTCCCATAACATCAAGCTGATCTAAATTATCTACTTCAAATAATCGCCCACCCACACTTGGGAATACCACAAACATATAGCCCTGGTGTTCAAACAAGCTTTGTCCATTATGTAAAACAGGGGCTACAACGGGTACTTCAGCGTCAGCAAGCTCAAAAGCAAAATCGTGCTCCTCTTGAATTTGTGCTTTACTCCAACGCTCGGGACGATAAAACTTTACTACGTAACGCAGACCGTCTTCGGCTTTAAATTGATAAACTCTATTTTCATAACTGTTAAGCGCTAGTAACCCAGACTCGGGATAAATACCTATGGTTTCTATCGCATCAAGTATTAAATCTGGGGTTAAATCTATAAAGCTAAATTTGCTCATGCTCTTCTTATATAAATGAAAAGCGGGTTAAACCCGCTTTTGTTATTGCTATATTTACCGAATTAAAAAGTACGGCTATCGCGCTCTAAAAAAGTTGCTCGATTGCGAAATTGTCTCATCCGGTTCATTAACTGGCGACAATACAAAATTAAACTCTGTTATAGGCGCTTTTAAGTCATAAGGGTCCATAACGAGTGATAATGGCACATTATGCGATTGACCTGCTTGAACAGTAAATACTTGTTTACCTATGTATTTAAAGTTTTCTAGCCCTGTCACTTTAATGTTAAAAGTTTGCTCATATTGCGCCTTATTGATGACCTTTAAGGTATATGTGTTTTCAACCAAACCATTAAAGTCGACACGATATAGCTGATTTCGATCACGAATAATATCAAAGTCCATTGGTTTACGCAGTGCAATATTTGTAACAAGCGCGCCTGTTAGCAACACTAGTATGACCATATACCCAATAATTTTGGCTCGTAGAGGATTGGTTTTATTTTCTGGCGTCTCAAGATTACGTTCTGTGGTATACGAAATTAACCCCCGCGGGTACTCCATTTTATCCATTACGCCGTCACACGCATCAATACACGCACCACAATTTATACACTCAGCCTGCAAACCGTTTCTTATATCAATGCCTGTTGGGCAGACTTGTACACATAGGTTACAGTCAATACAGTCACCTATTTCTAAATCTGCGTGGGCAACCTTACGTGAGCGAGGGCCCCGGCTTTCACCTCGGCTTTCATCATAGGTTACTGTGTAGGTATCTTTATCAAACATTGCTGACTGAAAACGTGAGTAGGGACAGATATGCAAACACATAATTTCACGCATCCAGCCTGCGTTGCCATATGTACACACAGCAAATACTAAAATGCTCACTAGTGCATAACCGCCAACATTAAAGGTTATAAAATCAGGGAGTAGCTCTCTTATCGGTGTGAAGTAACCAACAAACGAAATAGAAGTATACAAAGAAAACAACACCCAGCTGGAATGCTTAGCTGTTTTTCGCCAGAACTTGTCAAAGTCCATAGGCCGTTGATCGAGCTTTTTACGTTGATTTGCTGTCCCTTCAAGTTTTTCTTCAAACCAGATGAAAATGAAGGTCCATACCGTTTGAGGACAGGTATATCCGCACCAGACTCGTCCATAAAATGTAGTTACCAAAAACAGCGCAAAAGCCGCCAGCATGAATATAAATGCCAGTATGGTGAAGTCTTGAGGCCATAAAGTTAGACCAAAAATATTGTATTTTTGTGCTATTAAATCAAATAGCACGGCTTGCTGACCGTTAAAGTTTATCCATGGCAAAACCATAAATGCGAGCATGCCTAAAAAACCAATGCGCTGTCTTAGTAATTGGTGAAGACCTTTTACGGCTCTCACATAAATGCGGTTACGGGGGTTGAATCTATCATCTTGACGGCTTAAATCCGGCTTTTGAATTTTTACCTCAACAGGAATGTTTTTTACTTTAATCTGTTTGTCCATCGAAGTTCCTCAACACCGCTTGGAAAATAAAAGCTGAGCACTAATCAAATGCTCTATACTCATAGTGTAGCAAGTAACTTGCTAAGTAAGACTAGTTTAATGAATCATAAATCAAATACTTTCAGATATTTCAGAAATATCTAACTTTTGTTAGTTATTATATCAATATTGGCTAAAATTACTGGTATAGATTACAACTAATTTATTCATCTCAGTTACTTGCTTTTAAAAGGCAGTTTATTACACTGCTTGATATTTCAACCCTATTTAGATCAAGGTTTACATATCCATGAAGAAGTTTATTATTTTGATAATTGTGATCCTTGCGTTTTTTACCATTGATCATCCACTTGTAAAAGAACCACGCGAAAAGCTATTAGGGCAAGGTATTGGCTTTTTAAGTGATGCAAGTAAAGTAAATAGAAGCCCTGCTGCTAATTTAGCAAAAAACAGAATTAGTCATGAGCTAACACTTTCAAGCTCAGAAAAAGAATACGTAGAAAAAACATTCACCACTGATGACGCAGTTCAGCTATTTAATTTGCGCTACTGTCGTGAACGCGACTTAAACCTTTACTTCTACGCTGAACGCTTAAATAAAGTGTGTAAAATAGTATCTGAATCACTCGAGCAAAAACGGGCTAAATAATGGACTTTTCTAATTTAAACAAAAAAACCAGTGATTCGTTTCACAAGCAACGTAATATGCTTAAACAGTTAGCACAAGGTAAAACGCTAAAATGCGAAAAATGTAATACGGTACTCACACTCGATTTAGCCACCAGCGAAGTGGGCAAAGGCGTGGTGAAGTGCAAGCAAGGCTGCACAGATATTATTTTAGATCTTGGCGCTTAATATTAATTAAAGCGCCATTATTAAAAAGTTTAACGCTAACTACTCGTCCCAGCCATCATCGTTATACAAACCACTATTGAGCGCCACTATTTCTACTAGCTCTGCAAAACCAAGTGCAAAATCCCCCATAAGGTCATATTGTTGCTCACACAACTGCAATGTATTCATTGAATTTTGTGATGCTATTTGAGAGATAAGCTGTGTATCTAATGCAAAAAAGCTGAGGGATGCTTGTGCGGTTTCTAAGGCCTCTTTGTACTGTGCATCTAACTTCGTTGCTGCTAATAGCTTTTGCGTGTAAGCATTACTTGCTGTTAAAAAGCCTTGGCTCCATTGCGAGCAAAATGCACTGTCGTACTGTGGTGGCAGTTTATACCCTACTTCAAACACCTGTTCACTTATTTGATGGTAAAACGCCATAAATAAAAATAGCGTTTCTTCATCTAATTCGTTTGCTGAATTATTGAGTATCACATCAACCCATTCGTGCACATCAAGAGGGTCGGGTGAACATATAACACCAAACAAATAACCTTGGCTTTGTTCAAAGGTCATGGCTTGAGGTTGGGTATTTAGAAATGTGCTGAGCTGCTTAGCATGCAGCTCAGTGAATTGCGGTAGTTGCATTAAAACTCTTTATATCAAAATATTAAAAATTGAGCGGGTAACGACCTTGGCTATCTGGTCGGCCTAAAAACTTAACAGCATCGTGAACATCTTTTGGTAAGCTAGCATCTGGTTTAACATACCCTGCTACGCTAAAGTCAAAGTTAGCTTTAAGAGTGGCATCAGCTTCAAGTCCAAGGGTGTTATCAGGGTCGATTAATATTGCCACATCGCCCGACTTACAGCTTAACTTGCCAGCCAGAGGCCCTATATTAAACCAACCATTTAAGCCTTGCACGTCGATATTTGGGCTCGCTATTTCACCCTTTAATGATTCACAGTAAGGAGCACCTGAGGTGTATTCATCTAGCTCAAGTATTACACGCCCCTTTGCTGTAACAGGTAATGGTAACTGAACTCGTTGCATAGCTCGCTCTACCGTTGAGCGAACTAAACCATCTGTTACTTTTAAAGTATGATTAAACAATCCATAACTGACAGTTGCATATCCCGATATATCGGTGCGTTCGCGAGCATTTCCAAACTTTATATTAGTATTTAAATTGCCAGTAAATAACGCCCAACCGGCGATATCCCAGCGCACATTGTTTAACTGCTCGCCATCAAAACGAACTTGCATTAATTGGCCTTGCCATACAGTGCCTACAGCATGCCCTACTTCTAACTGCTTAGGAAAATGAGGTTTTGCTAAATCAAGCGCGATAGCAGCGGGTAATTTAATAATACAAAACACAATAAAACTAATTAAAAAAACAGCCGATAACGTAATTATTTTTTTCATTTATTAATTCTCTAATACCAAACGGCTTACTCTTACATAACCCGATTTATCGTCGCGACTTAAATCTAAGTTTTCAATTTTTAAACCATGTTGATTCACTAATTCATCGAGCCATTCTACTAGTTTATTAAACTCTACTGAGTCGAGCGTTAAACGCAGCGAACCATCACTAGGTTGCATTTTACTAATATTGATTTGATAGCGACTGCGGGTAGAGTTAACCACTTGGCTTAGATTTTGACTACTCGCAACACGCGTATTACCCGCTGCTTTTAGCTTTACTATGCTTTCGTCAACCCACACGAGCAAAGCCTGTTGCTTAATTTTCGATTGTTCTGCTTTTGTTATGGCGTTATTTAACGGCCTGAATATCCCCATCACAAGAACAAAAATAACAAAAATACCACCAGCAGCCATAATAAGTTGCTGCTCTTGTTCTTTTAAAGAACGCCAGTATTTTATCGCTTGTGCTTTCATGCAGCACCTCGCAATTTAATCTCACCTACCACAAAATCACCATCGTTATTTAAAGACCCTTGCTCTACCGTTAAGCCTTGCTTTTCAAGTATGGTTTTTACTTTACCAAAGGTTTGAAAGTCTTTAGCACGGGCGCGAATACGTAATTCGTTTCTTCGTTTATCGTAACGTAACGTTTCTGGTTTGAACTCATTTACCTGCGAAAATACATCAACCAAATTAGTCGTCAGCTCCAAAAAACCGGATTCATCAGAGCCTTCTATCCTGTCTAATGCGCCTTTAATCTGATTTTTTATCAAATTAGGATGCACTTTAGATCCGGGGAATGCTGTCTGGTATCGCTCAACTACTTGGTTTTTTACTATATCGACCTGAGAATTAAGCTGTTGCAACTCAATTGCCTTTATAACTAAAGTAGAGCCCAATGCGACGGCTGTAAAAATTGCCGCGCCTTTCCAGTAACCCCACCAGAGCGCGCTCTTCTTTTTAAGCTGGTAAACACCTTGGCGAAGGTTGAATTTAACGTTATTTAATTGCTTAGCAAATAGAGCTAACGGGAGATCGTACTGACTTGTTTGCGCTTGTAAATTCGTCCCCTCTGGGAAGTCTTCCGCTGGGCTAAAGTGTTTAACCTCAGGGTTACCTAACGCAGTCAAGTAACCTGACAACCAGCTTAATTCAACCGCACTAATATGCCATGCCCCTTGCTTAAACAGCCACTGCTGATTGAGCTCTATAGCACTAGCCTCTCCCTCACCTACAGAGGGTAACAACAGTGCATCAGGTAATATTTTATAAACAGGCAGCTCATGTTCCACAAACAACGCGAGCCATTGCTCAAACCATTCGCGGTCAGTCATAGCAACCTGAATAGCATGTTGCTCGCCAACCATGGTTGCTTCGCCTATAGCTATATACAAATCGTCTACATCGCAGGCTATATCTTCTTCAAGCATGTAAGGAAGTGCTTGCTCTAATTTACGATTCCACTTTGTGGGTAGTGTTACCGTTTTTAATTGCACTTGATCGCTTGGCAATAAAACAACCACTTCCCTGTTGGCCGCTTTTTCACTTAATTCATTCAAATTGCCTGCGCTTGATAGCTCACCACTGGCTATTATTTCTTGTTCTTGTGGTGAATATACAAGCCAATTTAATCGTTCTTGTTGGGTTTGACCCGTACGGATCAACAATATTTCTGTCACTGTACGCCTCCAAATTTTCGCGCCAGTATCGTTACTTCGCCGTCTTTGGCGTGCAGTAAGGTGGTCATCGAAAAACGCAGATCTACAAAGTTTGCCTGCGTTTGTAATTTAAAATATTCGCTTTTAATACTAAATAAGTCTTTCACTGATTCAGTGTTTGTACCGCCTTGTTGCTGTACCTGTTCAAAAAATTCTTCTAAAGAATCAAAACCTGATTGTGGTCTTGCAGCAATGACAGCCTCTGCAGCCGACAAACTTAAATTATCTATCAGTGCGCTTAGTAGTAAAGCCTGTTCTGGTGCTATTGTATTAATGTTAATTAAAAGCTGAGTGCTCCCCGGAATAACACACACATAAGGCAGTACTTTTTCCATTACTAGTGGGTTAAAGCCTTTTACCAAGCGAAGTTCCGATGGAGATGCAAATAAACTATTAGCAGTCATATACGGAAATTTACGGGATAAGTACTCTCCCTCTTCAGCACCTGAGCGATAGGTTATGCTATTTTCATCCAGCCAGTCGAACACGCTATCAGCCATTGCTTCTTCCGATTCATCCGCTGGTAAATCTTCTATATTTTCAAGTAAGGCAAACAGTGCTTTGTGTGCAGGGTTTGTTTTATCAGCGCTATTTGTATCGGGTTCAATCGCTATGGCGTTTAAATTTAAACATGATTGCAAGTCAGTAATTGAACCACTTAATGTGCCGTTATCAACTGGGTATGCTGCGTTACCTTGTGTTGCCCATACTTGATCAAGCGTTGTTTTATCTGGGTCATCTTTCTTGCTTTGAATGAGTCCTTTAATAGCCAACTCTTCAGCACCGTAAGCATACCATTTTGCTTGTTGGTGACCTTGTAAATTAGTACTTTTTTGCACTTGCACCATTAAATTAGCACTCATTTCTACGGCTAAAATAGCAGCTAATGCAACAATAAATAACACAATAACCAGCGCTGCTCCGCGCGAAGACTGCCTACCCATTACTTCTACTTCCTTGCCCAGGAACTAAAAATACACGGCGAATAGGTTCGGCCTCTATTTGTTGTAAAGTAACCGCAACCGCTTTAGGCAATGCTTTTACTTCCCATTGTTCTTGCCACTTATTATCACTGTCTAAAAATTCAAACTTAAGCTCTTCGACGTTTTCTAATACCTGCTGTACACGTGGCTCCATATTATCAAGCTGATCAACGTACACACGATACACACGCTCAAGATTATCATCTATGACCCTATATCCAACAGCCTGTAACTCTGACCGAGGCAATAAATTTATTGGGTTTATCCAACCGTCTCTTACAAATGCAATGCCGTCATATTGGCTTTCAAGCACATAACGCCCTGCTAATAAATAATATTCTTGTACGTCACCAGACTCGTTTCTAACTGCACGTTTAGTCATTTGGCTAAAGTCTTGGTCCATAAGTCTAAACGTTGTTTGTAAACCATTAAGTTCCGCTATTTTTTCGTCCGATGCGTCTTTTGCTTTAGTTGTGCTGTCTAGTATTTGGTGCGTAGAAATAACAACAAAAGCTAAAATCCCCAAAGCAACCATTACTTCAAGCAATGTAAATCCGCGCTGCTTCACTTACTTTTTACCTTTATTTAAATACGTTGAAAGCTCATAGACTGACTGTTCGTACTTTTCATCGATAAATACATTTATGGTTAATTTAACAAAGCTTTTATCTGCAGTGGGCACAACCTCTTGCTGCCAAAACCATTCAACACCACCCATAACCTCACTACCACGTAAGTTATTTTTACCTTGCCATTGCTCGCCTTTTACCCGTTGTTCAATAATGACATTTTCAGCAACCCATGAGGCATATGTTTGTTCTTCAATTGTTGTTAAGTGATGAATATGCTCGCCTGTGGCTTGCATTGCTGCAATACCCGCCATTGCACAAATACTCAAAGCAACAA
Organism: Pseudoalteromonas sp. PSi26; assembly: GCF_054960575.1. NCBI lineage: Bacteria > Pseudomonadati > Pseudomonadota > Gammaproteobacteria > Alteromonadales > Pseudoalteromonadaceae > Pseudoalteromonas > Pseudoalteromonas sp. PSi26. The sequence goes on from NZ_JBHNYT010000024.1 coordinate 13,768, forward strand.
GTACTTCTAACAAGGTAAAGCCTTTACTTAATGTCATTACTCTGGCTCTCTTCTTAAATTTACTGGTGCTGTAAATTCACCCTCAATAAAGTAAACAGGGTCACTTTGATCTTTTAGCTCAAGAATTAACTGGAATGCGCTTACTTCACCCGACGATAAAATAAGTACTTGAGGTATTTTAAGCTTTTTAAGTTCGAGCAAACTATCGTCTTCACCACCACTCATAAGCTCTCGCCAATTAGACTGTTCAAGTAGATTATCTTGAGCCCATGCAAGGTCTTCTAAGTTGAGGGTAAGCTTTAGGCGTGGCTCCAACTCTATGGGTTTAAATAACTCTTCTCTGTCAAAGGTTGCCCATTTTTCCCCATCAAATACCAAGTATTCTAGGGTATTTTTTTCAACGAGTAAGCCAAGCTCTACCTGATTTAAAATTGCAAATTCTGACGCCATATTAATGGTGGTATGCAACCTAAGCGCTTGAGCATCTAACTCATCTTCAGCGCCGCCATCTAAGCTGTATACCACCATTTTTGTTGCAAAAGCGATAACCACTAATACAACTAAAATCTCGATTAAGCTAAAGCCCTTTTTCTTGTGCATTGATTGAAGACCTACGTTCATAGTAAGTCTTCAAAAAGTACATTTAGGTTAAGCTCAGTAGACTGACTCATTACTGCTTTTCTTCATCCCAATTACCAATGTCGTCGTCGGTACCGACTTCACCGTCTGGTCCCATAGAGAAAATATCAAATTTACCAATTTCACCTGGGCTTATTAATAAGTATGTATTACCCCATGGATCTTCTGGTAATTCGCTGATAAAGCCGCCATCAGGAAAACGCTTAGGAACAGGCTCAATAGACGTTTTAGTTACTAACGCTTCAAGACCTTGCTCTGTGCTTGGGTAACTTTTATTTTTAAGCTTGTATAAGCTCATCGCATCTTCAAGCTGCTGAATATCTAAATGCGCTTTATCAATAGCGGCCTCTTCTTGTTGGCCCATAATATTTGGCGCAACAATAGACATAATCATCCCGATGATAACCAGTACCACCATTACTTCTAGTAAAGAAAAACCTGATTGTTTGTTCACGTAATTACCTCATTATTCTAAAAACACTAAGCAAAAATGGTTTAGGTAAAACCATTAATATATAAAAACTATTTAAATTTAGAGCCCAACTGCTTTGTTCATTGCCATAATAGGCTGCAAAATGGCCATCACAATAAATAAAACGATAACAGCCATAGATGCAATCATTGCAGGCTCTAATAACTTAAGCGATACGTTTACCATGCTTTCAAATTCACGGTCTTGGTTATTCGCTGCACGCTCTAGCATTTGCTCTAGCTCACCTGATTTTTCACCACTGGCGATCATATGTAGCATCATCGGCGGGAATAATTTAGTTTGCTGCAAAGCCGCTCTAAGGCTTGCACCTTCGCTTACTCTGTCAGCTGCGTCGGCTACCGACTTTTTGATTTTTTCGTTTACGAGTACATCGCCAGAAATCCGCATTCCTTCAAGTAGTGGCACAGAGCTTGAAGATAAAATACTTAACGTACGAGCAAAGCGAGCGGTATTAATACCACGAGCCACCTTACCAATACCCGGCATGTGCAGCACACGGTCGTCCCACCAAAAGCGCACTTGTGGTTTTTTTAATGCGTACTTAATGCCAATCGCAATGCCGGTGATGGCTAGTAGGCTAATAAACCAGTAATTTTGTACAAAATGACTCCCAGCCATTACCCACTCGGTGGTCCAAGGTAATACTTGTTTAGTTTTTTCAAAGGTTTTTAGTATTTTAGGAACAACAGTACCTAATAAAACCGACACTATACCAATGGCAAAAATAACTAGAATAGTTGGGTAAACCATAGCCTGTGTTATTTGACTACGCATATGCTGACGCTGCTCGGTGTAATCGGCTAAGCGATTAAGTACTTGGTCAAGATGCCCTGACTTTTCACCCGCAGCTACCATTGAACGATATAAGTCGTCAAACACATGGGGAAACTCACTCATACCATCAGCAAGGGTATAGCCTTCAACAACTTTTGAACGAACCGACATTAACATACGTTTTAAACGTGGTTTTTCACACTGCTCAGCCACTGCCATAACCGCGCCTTCAACTGGTAATGCTGACTGAATTAACGTTGCTAACTGGCGTGTGATGAGCGCGAGCTCAGATGTAGAAATACTTGGTTTAAAAAGGCTACCAAATAAAGGCGCTTTCTCACCCTTTACCTGTTTATCACTCTGAGCCGCAGGCACAACCTCTAAAGGGGTTAAGCTTTTATCGCGCAGAAGCTGACGAACTTGCTTGGCGGTATCGGCCTCTAAAATACCTTTTTTTTCTTTGCCGCGGCCATCTAATGCCCGATATTCAAACGCAGCCATTATTAGCCTTCCTCACGGGTAACACGCAGCACTTCTTCAAGCGTGGTTTTTCCTGCAAGCACACGGCTGCAACCATCTTGGCGAATACTTGGGCTATGAGTGCGGATGTATTTTTCTACACTTTGCTCGCCTTTACCGTTGTGGATCATTTCTCGAATTGTTTCATCCACAACAAGTAACTCGTGTATACCAGTACGACCTTTGTAACCATTAAAGTTACATTCTTCACAACCTATTGCACGGTATATCGTTGGCTTACTCTCAAATGGTACACCTAAAAGCTGACATTCACGTTCGTCTGCCACATGCCCTTCTTTACAGCTGTTACACAGCGTACGCACTAAGCGCTGAGATAAAACACCTAATAACGATGAAGAAAGCAAAAACGGTTCAACACCCATATCTTCCATTCGAGTAATAGCACCAGACGCCGTATTTGTATGCAGTGTAGACATAACTAAGTGACCAGTAAGTGATGCTTGAACCCCTATTTGGGCAGTTTCAAGATCACGTATTTCACCCACCATTACCACATCGGGATCTTGACGCAAAATAGCACGCAACCCTCTTGCAAACGTCATATCTACTTTTGTATTTACTTGCGTTTGACCAATACCTGGGATCTCATATTCAATAGGATCTTCTACAGTCAGAATATTACGATCGCGAGAATTTATTTGGCTCATACCTGCATACAAGGTGGTACTTTTACCAGAACCCGTTGGTCCTGTTACCAAAATAATCCCGTGCGGCTTACTAATTAAGTCAGCAAACAACTCACGGTTTTTTGGTGTCATACCCAGATCTTCAAGGTTTAGGCGGGCATTGTTTTTATCAAGTAAACGCAATACTACTCGCTCACCAAAGCTTGATGGCATAGTTGATACACGCACGTCTACTGCACGCCCTGCAATACGCAAGCTAATACGACCATCTTGCGGAATACGTTTTTCAGCTATATCGAGTTTTGCCATTACCTTAATACGTGAAACAAGCAATGAAGCCAGTTTACGGTTTGGTTTTAATACTTCTTTTAAAACCCCATCAACCCTAAAACGAATAACAAGCTCTTGCTCGAACGTTTCAATATGAATATCTGACGCGCCCTCTTTTATTGCCTCGCTAAGCATGGCATTAATGAGTTTAATAATAGGCGCATCGTCATCACCAGCTAATAAATCTTCAGTTTGCGGGAGCTCATCAGCTAAAGAAAACAGATCAACTTCGTTACCAATATCTTCCATCATTTGCTGAGTTTCAGAGCTATCGCGTTGGTAAGATGACTCTAGCAACAATTCAAACTTGTCATCTTCAAGCGGCTCTAATTTAAAGCCATGACCTGCGACTCGGCGAACTTCTAGTAATACATCTAAATCAAGCTCACCACGAAAGTACACGGTAGTTTGGCCTTGATATTCACTAAGCAAAACACCTGCACGTCGCGCGTACGAAAATGGTAAACGTTTTGCTGGCAACTCAACGAGTACGTCATCAGCTAAGGGTTCATCTGCACTATGCGTATTAGGATGAACCACGTCTTGGTTTATCTCTTGTATCGCATTAGTCATCTTTACGCTCTTGTGCATTTTGTTTACGTAAATGCTCTTCATAAGTTGGCGGAAGTACTAACTCATCATTCCACTCTGGTAATACAGGGGTATCGGTCATTGGCATTAAATCAATACCATCTTCTTGCTGCTTAGTTTGCTCACCACGAATAAAGTTATACTTGTTAAAACTTAACTTATTCATGCTCACCCCATCACGGATGATCGTTGGGCGGATAAATACAATTAAGTTACGCTTACGGCGAGTCGTGTTTGTTGACCGAAATAGATGCCCTAAAACAGGAATATCACCTAATAATGGAACTTTAGACACACTTTCTTGAACGTCTTCGTCTATTAAGCCACCTAAAACAACCATACCGCCATCATCGGCAATAACCGTTGTTTTAATAGCGCGTTTGTTCACTGAAATATCAACTGCAGTTGCACCACTTACGCTTGATACCTCTTGCTCAATAGTCAACTGCACCGCTGAGCCATCGTTAATTTGTGGCGTTACAATAAGTTTAATACCCACTTCTTGACGCTCAACCGTTTGAAATGGATTGCTATTGTTAGTGCCCGTTTGAGATCCGGTAATAATGGGTACTTCTTGACCCACTAAAATAGAGGCTTCTTCGTTATCCATGGTGGTAATTGAAGGCGTGGCCAAAATATTTGAGTTGGTATCAGTTGCTACTGCCTGAATAATTGCGCCCCAGTCATTTTTTATAACGCCCAGTGCTAAGCCATTAATACCACTAAGTAATGATGCAAGCGGTCCGTAATCACCTTCCGTTGTTTCTGTGTAAGGTGTAACCGTGCCTGACTCTGTACCTATAATTGTTTTAGTTACTGTTTGATCTGCAGCTTGCTCTGCTGCAACAGCTAACGACCCAACAGGTACCGTTGTGCCATTATTAAACTGCAGCATGCCACCTTGCTCTGAAATCCACTGCAAGCCTAAATTAACGCCATCACCTTCCATTACTTCAATAATAATTGCTTCTACCAATACTTGTGCGCGACGAATATCTAATCGCTCAATAACTGATTCTAATGAACGCATAGTATCTGGTTGTGCAGTAATTATTAGTGAGTTTGACTCTGGGTGTGCCTCAATGCTTGTTTCGTTGTTACTACGCGAACGCGTTTTAGTTGCGCTACCTTGAGCTTCCTCGGTTAACGACTTACTTACACCCTGAAGAACCTTAACTAAGTCCTCCGATTTGGCATAGTTTAAATAAAATACTTTAGTGTTACCTTGGCTTTCAAGCTCACCATCAAGACGCTTAATTAGCTCGATTGCACGTGTGCGGGCTTGCCCTTCACCACTTACAATTACGCTGTTGGTACGGCCATCGGCAACAACTTTAGGAATCAAAAATTCTGGTACGCTTCCTTTGCCACTATCTTTATAAATATTTTCTACTACAGAGACTACGTCATCAGCCGTTGCGTATTTAAGCTTTACAATATCAACACGCTTATCACCGGCTTGATCAACTGAGCGAATAATTTCCACTAAGCGGTTTACTGATGCAGCATGGCCAGTCAACATCATTACGTTTGCAGCATTAAAGTTAGCAACATGGCCACCATCTTTTTGATCGCTAAATTGACGAACTAATGGTCCTAGTTCTTGCACGCTTACATTTTTTACGCGCACCACACGGGTGATCATCATATCGCCCGATGCAGAACTGTTTTCAGTAATTAGTGGCACATTCGATTTTTTAGCGTCAGAACTTTTTTCTACTTTAATAATGCCATTATCCATTTCAACAGCTGAATAGCCGTAAACTTCTAATACATTTAAAAAGAATTGATAGTAAAGATCTTCATCCATTAACTCATAGCTACGTACATTTACTTTGCCACGCACGTTGGGATCTATAATCACCGTTTTATTAAGGTTTTTACCAACAATATTAATAAACTCGTTGATATCAGTACCCTTAAAATTTGCTGCATATTCAACTGCAGAAACAGACAAAGAAATACTTGCCGCCAAAAAAAGGGCTGCGTACTTAGCTAACCCTTTTTTAATTTTTGTGAGGTGTAGCACCTGAACCATTATGTTAAAACTCCAAAGCTAAGTTATTGCAGGCTAAATTGCACATCTATTTGCTCACCATCACGCTCAATAGTGATAGTAGCATCGGTGCTATTACGCAGCTCATTAATGGCTGACATGGCCTGTTTTAAATCCGTTAGTTGATAGCCGTTGATAGAAACAGCTAAGTCGTTGTTTTTTAATCCCATTTTCTTAAATAGTGCGGGTTCTTTTCCCGGACTTAAGCGATAACCAATGAGTTCGCCTTCACTCATTGCTTGAGATACACGTATGTAATCAAAAAGCTTACCGGGTTCTTCTAATAATTCTTCACGTGTTTCTATAATGGCTTCTTTTACTTCTGGGTCTGCAGTCGCATTTATTAGTTCTTCACTTTCTTCTAATCGTTGCGGCCCCATTTCTTGCTCATCTTTTGCAGCGAGCACCGGCATAGAGACTGTTTTGGTGAAATCGAGTCCATCAAGCATAAGCGTTTCAAAACGGGCATTTACACTTAAAATGACACGGTCAGGAAGTATTTGCGCTACTTTTGCACGCGTTCCAGATACGACTTCATCGACAAGGTAGCTAACCTGCTTGCCCTGCGACTCAATAATTGCAACGCCTGCTTTATCATCATTACTTACAGCTACTATGCCTGTTAAGTTAATACTTAAACGTGTTTCAGGGGCATCATTAATGATTTGTGATTGTTTTGCAGTATTAGCGCTGTTTGTTACCGTTTTTTTACCAAATAAAAACTGCTCAACAATACGTTGTGCCGAATTATTACTTGTTCCCGATGACTGTGTGGCAAACTGAGTAGGGCTAAGTAAAGATACCTGAGGTTGGGGCCATAAAAGCCAAACCAATTTTGATAATAAAAATGCAAGGTAAACAACAACTAATAGCGTGACTAACGCACTTAATTTAGCATGCGGTAATCGAGTTAAAATGTGTTTTAGCTGTTGGATTTGCTGTTCCATAAATAGTGTTCTTTTTTTAATTTACTGCGTAAGCGCGACCCCATAGTACCCTTTCATTTTTCATTCAACAAGCACACTAATATTAAACTTTGTAAACAGAATGAATAACTTCTATTTACTTGAACAAAAAACAAACGCCCACTGTAATACCTTCATCCTAGATAGATTTCGTGGTAAATTTTAGATAATAAATTACTGCAGGTACAAACACGTTATGAGTAAAAAAAGTAATAGCAATAAAGACTCTGACCTCATAGATAACCTAAAAGTTCGATTAGATAAATGGTTATGGGCAGCACGCTTTTATAAAACACGTGCGATAGCAAGGGAAATGGTACAAGGCGGTAAAGTGCATTATAATGGACAGCGAACAAAGGCGAGTAAAATAGTCGAGGTTGGTGCGGTAGTGAAACTCGCTCAAGGCGTAGATGAAAAAATCGTAACCATAACTAAGGTGCTTGAAAAACGACAAAGCGCCCCCATTGCTCAGACCTTGTACCAAGAATCTGATGCTAGTATCGCCAAACGCGAAGAAAACAGCATCGCACGTAAAAATAATAGCTTTTTTGCTCCTCATCCGGATAAAAAACCCGATAAAAAGCAAAGACGCGAACTTTTAAAAATGAAATCAAGTTAGGTATAACCGCTCATGCAACAAGATTTACTTCATCGTTATTTATTCAACGAACTAGATGTTCGTGGCGAACTCGTTCAAATTGAGAGTGCCTACAATGAAATGATTGCCAACCATAATTACCCAGCCCCTGTAAAAGCTTTACTAGGTGAGCTATTAGTTGCTACTTGCTTACTGACAGCTACATTAAAATTTGAAGGTGAAATAGCCGTACAACTGCAAGGTGACGGACCCGTTAAATATGCAGTAATAAATGGTGATGATAAGCAAAATATGCGCGGTATTGCTCGTCTACAAAGCGAAGTGACAGGCAATACTGTCAAAGAACTAATCGGTAATGGCTATATGGTTATTACTATTACGCCAGATAAAGGTGAGCGCTACCAAGGTATAGTCCCTCTAGAGCATGACACTCTAAGTGAGTGTATTGAAAGTTACTTTGAGCAATCAGAGCAGTTAAAAACTCGTTTATGGTTTGCAACCAATACAACCGAAGGCAGTGCAAAGGCATGTGGTTTATTTTTACAAGTACTGCCTGTTGATAAACAGAAGTCAATTGAAGACTTCACTCACCTAGAAGCACTCAGCAATACGATAAAAGATGAAGAGTTATTAAACCTTGATGCAAATACAATTTTAACTCGTTTGTATCATGAAGATAATCCACGCGTTTTTGAACCGCAAAGCATATCTTTCAAATGTGGCTGTAGCCGTGATAAAACGATTACCGCATTAGTTAATGTAGGACAACAAGAACTGCTCGATGATGTAGCAAAAAACGGCAGCGTTAATATTAACTGCCATTACTGCTTAAAAGAATATGCGTTTAATGAGCAAGACATTAAAAGCATTTTTAATTAAAAACCCCATCTCAGCTAATCCTAATGTATAAAGCCGCAAAATATGCGGTTTTATATTATAAAAAGATGATACCGGTGTCATAAAAAGTGACATTTAATGACACCGGTATCATTGAAATTATTCATGTTTTTTTGCAAATATATGTGTTTTTAAAGGCTTTACAGGCTCGAATATCTCAAAACCTTCTGTTACTATCATTACAGCAAAAGGGCACTATTTACCCAGAGCTATCCCGTTCAAACTCTCACACATAGTTAGGTATAAACATGATTACAAGCGCTACACGTTTTGTCGATTTAACCGCAGCTGAACTTGTCGAGCATGCGATCCGCCGTGGCGAAGGAACTCTAGCCGCAAATGGTGCTTTCGTAGCCATTACAGGAAAACGAACTGGTCGTTCACCTCGAGATCGTTTTATTGTACAAGAAGCTTCAACACAAAATGAAATTCAATGGGGCAATGTAAACCGTCCTTTTGATGCTGACAAATTTGATGCTTTGTGGGCACGCGTAGAAGCACATGTGCAAAGTAATGACCACTTCACCTCTCACCTAGAAGTTGGCGCAGACCCAGAGCATTATTTACCTGTAGTTGTTACAACAGAAACTGCATGGCATCATATTTTTGCCAAAAACATGTTTATTGAACCTAAAAACTATAACGCTTCAAACTTACCGCAGTGGCAAGTGATGAACGTACCTTCGTTTGTATGTGAGCCAGAGCGTGATGGTACTAATAGCGATGGCACCGTAATTATTAACTTTGCACAACGTAAAGTATTGCTTGCGGGTATGCGCTACGCCGGTGAAATGAAAAAATCGATGTTCTCAGTTCAAAACTTCTTATTACCAGCTAAAGGTGTATTACCAATGCACTGTTCGGCTAACGTTGGAGAAGCTGGCGACACAGCATTATTCTTCGGTTTATCGGGTACTGGTAAAACAACGTTATCAGCTGACCCAACTCGCTTCCTAATCGGTGATGATGAGCATGGTTGGGCACCTGGGAGCGTATTTAATATCGAAGGCGGTTGTTACGCAAAATGTATCGACCTTTCACAAAAGAATGAACCTGTTATTTGGGATGCAATCCGCTTTGGTACTATATTAGAAAACGTGGTACTTGATGATAAAGGTGTGCCAGACTTTCACGATACAAGCTTAACTCAAAATAGCCGCGCAGCTTATCCATTAGAACATGTTGAAAAACGTAAAGTAGAAAACCGCGCAGGCGAGCCGAAAGCCGTTGTATTTTTAACATGTGATGTGAGTGGCGTATTACCTCCTGTATCTGTACTAAGTGAAGAAGCCGCCGCATACCACTTCTTAAGCGGATATACTGCAAAGGTAGGTTCAACTGAAATTGGTTCAACAAGCGACATCGAATCTACATTCTCAACCTGTTTTGGCGCACCGTTCTTCCCACGCCCTGCAGGTGTTTATGCTGAGCTTCTAATGAAGCGTGTTCGTGAGTTTGGCGCTAAAGTATACTTAGTAAACACAGGTTGGACTGGTGGCCCTTACGGTATCGGCAAGCGTTTTGATATACCAACTACGCGTGCTGTAATAGACGCCATAGTGTCTGGTAAATTGGCCGGTGTTGAGACTCAACATATAGATGCGCTGAACCTAGACGTACCCGTTGCAGTTCCAGGTGTTGATAGCAACCTTCTAAATCCTATAAATACATGGGAAGATAAGGCTAAATATAATGAATATGTAGCTAAATTAGCTGCTGACTTTACAGAAAACTTTGCGAAATACGACGTATCTGACGATATTAAAAATGCAGGCCCTAAAGCTTAAAAATCACCTTTAGCCTCATAATTAAAACGCCAACCTTGAGTTGGCGTTTTTGATTCTAATTTTTACCCCTGCAACTAAGTTTCTTTAATAAATAACCGAATACATAAGATAGAACACTCCAACACCACAAGCCAAACTGTTGAGGGTCTGCAGACATATAAAGTATTACTCTTTCGAGTCGGGTTTTATTCCATTTAGAGTAGGTGAGCAGCTTCGTTGCACCCTGCGCTAAAGAGCCGCATAGCTAATTCTGCACTATCATCTGGTAATCTATTAGATAACTAAAACAATGATCACAAAGAGGCGCTACGCTTAAGAGACGCTGCGCTTTAGAAAAAAAGTGCTAAACATTACTTTCCTGCAGACGTAAAAAAGCCCGATTCATTCGAATCGGGCTTGCTTGTATTTAAAGCCTGATAATGTCGTGGAGCCCACAGCAGTGGAGAGGCACAGTGCAATGCTGAACTCTCATCGCTCAATGTATCGGATAGCCAAAACACTCTTCACAAAGAGGCGCTTCGCTTAGGAGACGCTACGCTTTAGAGAAAGAAATGCTTAATTTTACTTTTCTATAGACGTAAAAAAGCCCGACTATCGCTAGTCGGGCTTTCTACAATTTGAAGCCTGGTAATGTCGTGGTGCCCACAGCGGTTGAGAGTCACATAGCAAATGGGATACTATCATTGGTCGGGGCTCGCCTTCGAGCTGTTTTGTTTGATGTATAGGAATACGAATGCCGTGAAGTACAGGATGTACGAGAGCGGCCACTACTGAGTTCGGCATGGGCTCTTGGCTA
>NZ_JBHNYT010000025.1:0-20574 GCF_054960575.1 Pseudoalteromonas sp. PSi26
ACCACCCAACTTGAACTGTTTTTCACACTGACAACATCTTCACACACAATAAAGATTCGTTTACTGCTAAAAGCAGATTTTAATATTATGTGGCCGTTGGGAGGGAATAAAAACAGCCCAAACTAGGTCACCACCTAACTTGAACTGCTTTTCACACTGACAACATCTTCACACACAATAAAGATTCGTTTACTGCCAAAAGCAGATTTTTATATTATGTGGCCGTTGGAGAGAATAAAAACAGCCCAAACTAAGTCACCACCTAATTTGAACTGCTTTTCACACTGACAACATCTTCACACACAATAAAGATTCGTTTACTGCTAAAAGCAGATTTTTATATTATGTGGCCGTTGGAGAGAATAAAAACAGCCCAAACTAAGTCACCACCTAGTTTGAACTGCTTTTCACACTGACAACATCTTCACACACAATAAAGATTCGTTTACTGCTAAAAGCAGATTTTAATATTATGTGGCTGTTGGAGAGAATAAAAACAGCCCAAACTAAGTCACCACCTAACTTGAACTGTTTTTCACACTGACAACATCTTCACACACAATATAAAGATTCTTTTTTACATTTATTTGAGTCATAAAAACTAAATTGGTTTCAAACTTAGTTATTTAAATATCAACTCAATTAGTCATTAAATGTTTTCGTTAAATAGACTTTATGTTGTTTCTTAAATTCAAACAAACGATAAAAATAAAACTGATAAGTGAAAAAATTTAAACCATAAAAATTAAAGAACAAAAAAGCCAACTCATTGATAATAAGTTGGCTTTTACATTAATTTAATGTGAATTTTTTATGATTTATACAGTAAATAAATTAACTAAGTGTGAACTAAAAATTATTGTTCTTGTGTTTTTCTAAAAGTATCAACTACCCATTTAGCAAACAGATCTAGAGGGTGGTTGGCTACATTTGAGTCGTGTTGAACCAAATAATATTTATCTTTTGTTGTTAATGGCTGTTCAAATAACTTATACAACCATTGCTCGTCTAACCAGCTTTGGCTTATTGGTAAAGGTATTAGCGCAATTCCCATACCTTGCTGTGCAGCTCGTGCTACACCAAACATACTATCTATTTGAATAATCTGCGTAGGCGAGAAGTCATCTATGCCTACTTTTTCAGCCCACTGGTGCCAAGCCCAAGGACGGGCTTTATGGAGAATAAGAGGAACTTGGTTTAATGCTTGTAAATCGTTCTTTTTCCACTGTTCAAGTAATTTTTTATTGCATGCAGGGATGTATTCTAAATTAAACAATTCAGTCACTGCACCCTCCGTTGGCTTACTTGACGAAAGCACAATAGATAAATCACTATGGCGGGTAAGTTCTTTGCGTGTTTTGAGTGTATCCATTTGTAAATTTATATTTGGATGCTGAGTAGTCCACTCACTTAATTTTGGCATCAGCAATTCGCTGGCAAAAAATTCTGGCAGAGTAATTGTGATATTCGTGTTTTGTTGTAATTGACTAAACTCGTTAATGGTTCCCTCTAGCATGGTAATAATAGGGGAGATCGCATCAAAAAAGTTTTTTCCAGCCGTCGTTAGGCTTATAGAGCGAGTTTTACGATGAAATAGCTCTATACCAAGTTGTTCTTCTAATTGTTTTATTTGGTGGCTTACCGCCGACGGCGTTAAGTACAGCTCATTAGCTGCATGCTTAAAACTAAGGCTTCTTGCTGCAAAGCAAAAAGAACGAAGACCACGAATAGGAGTTTGCATGTGTTCCAGTATTTAATTGTTAGGATTGCCTGTATAGGCAAAAATCGAACCAGATGTTATTTGCCAATATTATCAATAACTTAATTTTATTGATAGAGTAACTTCACAAATTTGGTGCATCATAACGACAAAATAGTGCAATAACTCTAGCCAAATAACACAGCATTTATGCATCTACTATAGATAAAATTTTATTAAACGTGTATTAATTAACCAAAAAATAACATTGAAGACAAAAAAAATCCCTCTTTCGAGGGATTTTGGGTAACTCAGCGCCATTGGCACTGGGAATGAGGCCGGTACAGGGTGAAACTAAATAAGCTAAGCTTATAAAACCATTTCTGGTACTTCACCGTCAACAAGTAATTTACCTGCTGTTTTACTAATGATTTCATCTACAGATACACCGGGTGCACGCTCTATAAGATGGAATGCGCCGTCTTTAACTTCTAAAACGGCTAAATCTGTTACTATCTTTTTCACACAATTAACACCGGTTAGCGGTAAACTGCAGGACTCTAGTAACTTAGACTCACCATGTTTGCTAGCATGGGTCATTGTAACTATTATATTTTTTGCGCCAGCGACTAAATCCATTGCGCCACCCATGCCTTTAATAAGCTTCTTGGGGATCATCCAAGATGCAATGTTTCCATTTTGGTCTACTTCAAATGCACCTAGAACGGTTAAGTCTACATGACCACCCCGTATCATGGCAAAACTATCTGCACTATTAAATATGGCGGCACCTGTGGCTGCTGTCACGGTTTCTTTACCAGCATTAATCATATCAGCATCAAGTTCTGCTTTAGTCGGGTATTGACCCATTCCTAGTAGGCCATTTTCTGACTGTAGCATAACTTTAATATCATCAGGTACATAGTTTGCGACGAGTGTCGGAATTCCTATGCCCAAATTAACGTAGTAGCCATCTTGTAGCTCTTGCGCAACACGCATTGCAACTTGTTCACGTGATAATGCCATTATTATGCTCCTGCTTAATCTCGTGTTGTTACACGTTCAATGCGTTTTTCAAAGTTACCTTTAATCACGCGATTTACATAAATGCCAGGGGTGTGGATTTGGCTTGGTTCAAGTTCACCTGGCTCGACGATTTCTTCCACTTCTGCCACAGTAATTTTACCTGCTGTTGCAGCCATTGGGTTAAAGTTCATTGCGGTATGTCTAAATACTAGGTTTCCATACCGGTCAGCCTTCCACGCTTTCACAATGGCAAATTCACCAGTGATAGACTCTTCTAAAATGTAAGGGCGGCCATCAAATTCTTTTACGTCTTTGCCCTCAGCTATTGGAGTACCGTAACCGGTGGCGGTGTAAAACGCAGGTATACCCGCGCCACCAGCTCGCATTTTTTCAGCTAGTGTGCCTTGAGGTGTTAGCTCAACATCTATTTCACCACTTAGTAATTGCTGCTCAAAAAGGGCGTTTTCGCCTACATACGAGGCAATCACTTTTTTTATTTGTTTGTCTTGTAATAAAATACCTAAACCAAAATCATCAACACCACAGTTGTTAGATACAACGGTCAACTCTTTTGTGTTCATCTTTTTAATTTGCTTTATTAACCCTTCTGGTATTCCACATAAACCAAAACCACCGGCAATAATGGTATCACCGTCTTTTAATCCTTCCATTGCAGCTTCGTAGCTTGCAACTACCTTATCAAAACCGGCCATGAGTCTCTCCTCATTGTGTGCTATTTGTTGTTAACTATCTTGAATAATCATTTTATAAGATTGTTATTTAGTGTGTAGTGCCACAGATACTTTGCTCACAGGTTGCTTACCAAGTGCTTTAGTTATTTCCCAGCCAGCATCACTTAACCTTTGTAAATCAATTCCGTGTTCAATGCCAAGCCCTTGCAGTAAGTAAACTACATCTTCAGTGGCAACATTTCCTGACGCACCTTTAGCATATGGGCACCCACCAAGGCCCGCAACTGCGGCGTCAACCGTTGAAATGCCTAGGCTTAGTGCTGCGTAAATATTTGTAAGCGCTTGTCCGTAGGTATCATGAAAATGCACAGCAAGCTTGCTGCGATCTATATGCATTAATAGTAATTCTATAAGTTGAGTTACTTTTTTTGCCGTGCCAACACCAATGGTGTCTCCAAGGCTTACCTCGTAACAGCCCAAATCTAATAGCTTTTGTGTTACGTCAAGCACAGCCTTGGGGTCTATGTCTCCTTCATAAGGACACCCAGCTACACAGCTTACGTAACCACGAACACGAATATTGTGCTCTCTTGCAAAATTCATTACTTCACTGAAACGCGTGATACTTTCGTCAATTGAGCAGTTGATATTTTTATTACAAAACGACTCGCTAGCGGCGGTAAAAATTGCAAATTCCTTAATACCAGCACTATGGGCAGCGTGCGCACCTTTTAAATTAGGTGTTAGTGCACTCAAATTAACATTTGGTAAGTCAAGTGCGTTAATAACATCTGCTGAGTCAGCCATTTGCGGCACCCACTTAGGGGATACAAATGCACCGGCCTCTATATCTTTTAAACCAGCTTGTGCAAGGGCATTAATAAGCAAAATTTTATCTTGAGTGGTTACTATGCTCTCGTTTTGTAGGCCGTCACGCGCGCCTACTTCAACAATACGAACTGAGTTAGGAAAGGTGCTCATTAGGCACCTTCCTGTTGTGTTGTATCTTCAACAATGGCGAGTAGGGCACCGTGTGATACCAATTCACCTTCACCAAAACAATAGCTTTGTAAAATGCCATCGTGTGGTGCATTGAGGGTGTATTCCATTTTCATAGCCTCAATGATCACAACAGGATCGCCTTTACTAATCGTACTGCCTACATTAACCAAATGTTTAACCACAGTACCATTGAGTGGTGCTGCTAGTGGCAAGGCATCACTTTCATGTGAACTTATGTAATGTTTATTAATGAGTTCTAGCTTAATTTGTAGTGATTTATTCATAACCGTAATGGTGTCATTACAGTGTGATACGTGCGCAGTATGTTTATTGCCATCAATAAATACAGTACAAACGCCTTTAATGACTGTCCCTTGAAGATTAAATACCGTGTTGTTATGGGTAATGTTAAATCCATCAGATGTTTTTATTGCACTCAGCTGTAAATCTTTAAAGGGCACTTTAATGATGCGTGGAGAATTTAAGTTAAATCCGCTAAGTTGCTGCCAAGGGCTACCATTGCTTTGCTTATTATTCAAAGAGCATAAGTACGCAAATGCACCTATGAGTTCACTATATTGTAAAAGCGCACTATCAACAGCAACTAAAGTGTCGCCTTGCTCCGCAATAAAGTGTGTAGTTGGCGCGCCCTGATTAAAAGTAGGGTGATGAGCTAAGTTACTTAAAAAGCCAATGTTGGTACTAAAACCCGCTAAATGAAATTCACTAAGTGATTGGCGTAAACGCCCTAATGCTTGCTCGCGGTTATCATCATGGACTATAAGCTTTGCAATCATTGGGTCGTAATAGGGGCTGATTTCATCGCCTTGTGCAATGCCTGTATCAATACGTACAAACTCATTTTGGTTTGGAGTATGCATCGCCTCAATCGTACCTGAGCAAGGTATAAAATCATTAGCAGGATCTTCGGCATAAATTCGTGCTTCAAAACTATGACCCTGTAGCTGAATATCTTCTTGGGCTAAAGGAAGGGGAAGTCCGCCAGCAATATTTATTTGCCAGTTTACTAAATCAACGCCAGTAACCATTTCGGTCACTGGGTGTTCTACTTGTAGGCGTGTGTTCATTTCCATAAAGAAAAACTCATCGCCACATAATAAAAACTCAACAGTACCTGCACCACGGTAATTTATAGCCAGAGCACAACGTACTGCGGCTTCACCCATTTCTTTTCGTAATGTGTCATTTAAACCCGGAGCTGGCGCTTCTTCAATTACTTTTTGATGACGACGTTGTAAAGAACAATCTCTATCACCTAAATAAACACAGTTACCGTGGTTATCTGCAAATACCTGCACTTCAACGTGGCGAGGTTGGTTTACATAGCGCTCTAGTAGCACTAAGTCGTTACCAAATCCTGCAATGGCTTCACGCTGTGCGCCTTCAAGAGCAGTCATAAAATCTTTAGCTTGCTCAACAACGCGCATACCTTTACCACCGCCCCCAAAAGCCGCTTTAATCAGTACGGGATAGCCAATTTTTTCGGCCTCAGATTGTAAAAAGGCAGGGTCTTGATTATCACCATAATAGCCTGGCACTAACGGTACATTTGCTTCAGCCATTATTTCTTTAGCGCGGGTTTTAGATCCCATGGCTTCTATGCTGCTTGCAAGTGGGCCAATAAACGCAATGTTGTTAGCCTCACAGGCTTTAGCAAACTCGCTGTTTTCAGATAAAAAACCATACCCAGGGTGAATACAATCTGCACCACTATTTTTTGCTACTTGTAAAATTTTATCGGTTACAAGGTACGAGTCTTTACTGGGCGCAGGCCCAATATGGTATGCCTCATCAGCCATTTTTACGTGTTGTGCGTGCTTATCGGCGTCAGAATAAAGGGCTACAGTCGTTAACCCCATTTGCTTTGCACTGCGCATGATACGGCACGCAATTTCACCTCGGTTGGCAATGAGTATCTTTTTTAAAGTGTGTGTGTTCATAATTAATCCTACAGTTGCCAAGCGGGTGGGCGTTTATCAAAAAAGGCACTAAGCCCTTCTTGGCCTTCATCAGATACGCGAATCTTTGCAATACGTTCGGCCGTAAGCTCAATAAGTTGTTCACTAATAGGCTTGTTTGCCACATCATTAATTAAAGCTTTAGCAGCTTTAACTGCAACTGGGCCGTTATCAATCAGAGTTTGCAGCATGTTATCAAGCGCACAGTCTAAATTGCCGGTTACTTGATGAACTAACCCAAGTTGTTTGGCTGTGTGGGCATCAAACACCTCGGCTGTTAAAAAATATCTACGAGCAGCACGCTCACCTATGGCTTTAATTACATAAGGGCTAATAACTGCAGGAATAAGTCCAAGCTTCACTTCACTTAAGCAAAACTGAGCATCATCTTTACTTAGTGCAATATCGCAACAGGCTATTAAACCTAATGCGCCACCAAATGCAGCGCCTTGCACAGCACATACAGTAGGGTGTGGGCTTGTAGCTAATACGTGCATTAGTTTTGCAAGTTGCATTGAATCAGCAAGGTTATCAGCATAATCATTGTCAGCCATGGACTTCATCCATGCTAAGTCTGCTCCGGCTGAAAAGTGTTTGCCTTCTGTTTTTAATACGAGTGCTTTTATATCAAGCGTATTAGCATGTTCAATACATTGAATTAATTTGTGTATTACTTCGCTATTAAATGCGTTTCTTTTTTCAGGGCGGCTTAAAACAAGTACAGCCACATTAGATTTTGTTATTAGTAGTGTTACTGACATTTACTGCGCTCCGTTACATTCTAAATACGCCAAATTGAGAGTCTTGCGCTGGTGCATTTTTAGCAGCCGACAATGCAAGCCCTAATACGTTACGTGTGTCGGCAGGGTCAATAATGCCATCGTCCCACAAACGCGCGCTGGCATAATAAGGGTGGCCTTGCTCTTCGTACTGGTCGATAATTGGCTTTTTAAACTCGCTAATTTGCTCATCGGTCATACTTTGTCCTTT
Organism: Pseudoalteromonas sp. PSi26; assembly: GCF_054960575.1. NCBI lineage: Bacteria > Pseudomonadati > Pseudomonadota > Gammaproteobacteria > Alteromonadales > Pseudoalteromonadaceae > Pseudoalteromonas > Pseudoalteromonas sp. PSi26. The sequence continues at coordinate 7,389 of NZ_JBHNYT010000025.1, forward strand.
GCGTGCTAAGCCGTCTTGCTTAACTTGGGCCATAACACCAGCTGCTTGCTCGCCGCCCATGACTGAAATACGGGCATTAGGCCACATCCACATCATGGTGGGCTCAAATGCGCGGCCACACATACCGTAGTTACCAGCGCCATAAGAGCCGCCAATTAATACTGTGAATTTTGGAACGTCAGCACACGATACTGCCATAACCATTTTTGCGCCGTGTTTAGCAATGCCTTCGGCTTCGTATTTTTTACCTACCATAAAGCCGGTAATATTTTGTAAAAAAACCAGTGGGATATTGCGTTGTGCACACAGTTGAATAAAGTGTGCGCCTTTTTGAGCAGACTCGCTGAATAAAATGCCGTTATTAGCCACTATGCCAACAGGGTTACCGTAAATGCTTGCAAAGCCCGTTACGAGTGTTTCGCCAAAGTAGCGTTTAAATTCATCAAACGATGAATCATCTACCGTTCGGGCAATGACTTCGCGTACATCAAATGGTTTTTTAAGATCGGTACCCACAATGCCGTACAGTTCATTTATATCGTACCGAGGCGCTTTTATATCTTTTAATAACGGCGCAGTAGGGCATGTATAGTTAATACGCTCAATACATTGGCGTGCAATAGACAGCGCATGCTCGTCATTTTCGGCAAAGTGATCAGCCACCCCTGATATTTTACAATGAACGTCTGCACCACCAAGTTCTTCGGCCGTTACTTCTTCACCCGTTGCAGCTTTTACAAGCGGCGGGCCTGCTAAAAATATGGTGCCTTGTTCTTTTACAATAATACTTTCATCTGCCATAGCTGGTACATAAGCACCACCAGCAGTACATAACCCCATGACCACCGCAATTTGAGGAATACCTTTACCTGACATTCGAGCTTGATTGTAAAAAATACGCCCAAAATGTAATTTATCGGGAAATACATCATCTTGCTCAGGTAGGTTAGCACCGCCAGAATCAACCAAATAAATACATGGTAAATGGCATCGTTCTGCAATATCTTGTGCTCGTAAATGCTTTTTAACTGTAAGCGGAAAGTAGGTGCCGCCTTTAACCGTGGCATCGTTTGCAATGATCATGCATTCAATGCCTTTTACACGGCCAATACCAGCTACGACACCTGCGCACGGGATTGCTTGCTCATAGACGCCAAATGCAGCGAATTGAGAAATTTCTAAAAATGGTGAACCTTCGTCAATTAGTGTACTAATACGGTCGCGTACAAATAATTTTCCACGACCTTCATGGCGCTCTTTTAAAGCAGTACCACCACCTAAGCTTATTGTGGCAACTTTATCGCGTAAATCATCCACTAACGCTGACATGTTTTTATGATTTTGCACAAAAGTAGGATCGTGTGGATTAACGCTCGATTTTAAAATCGTCATAATCTAATCCTTAACGGCTTTCAGTGAATAGTTCGCGGCCAATTAGCATGCGGCGAATTTCAGACGTGCCGGCGCCAATTTCGTATAGTTTAGCGTCACGAAGTAATCGGCCGGTTGCGTATTCGTTTATGTAGCCGTTACCCCCAAGAATTTGAATCGCATCAAGCGCCATTTTGGTTGCCAGTTCGGCGGCGTATAAAATGGCACCCGCGGCATCTTTACGTGTGGTTTCACCGCGGTCACAAGCTTTAGCTACCGTGTAAACGTATGAACGGGCAGCGTTCATTTGTGTGTACATGTCGGCAACTTTGCCTTGAATAAGCTGAAATTGCCCAATTGGGGTATCAAACTGCTTACGCTCATGAATGTAAGGCACTACTATATCCATACACGCTTGCATAATACCAAGCGGGCCCGCGGCAAGTACAACACGCTCGTAATCTAGACCGCTCATAAGTACTTTTACGCCTTCGTTGAGGTTACCTAAAATATTTTCTTCTGGTACTTCGCAGTTTTCAAATACTAACTCACAGGTGTTTGACCCACGCATCCCCAATTTGTCGAGCTTTTGTGCGGTTGAAAAACCAGGGAACGTCTTTTCCACAATAAATGCTGTTATGCCTTTAGCGCCGGCGTTTAAATCAGTTTTAGCGTAAATAACCAGAGTGTCTGCATCCGGGCCATTGGTGATCCACATTTTGTTACCGTTTAAAATGTACTTATCGCCTTTTTTCTCAGCTTTAAGTTTCATCGATACCACGTCCGAACCCGCATTTGGCTCACTCATTGCTAGTGCACCAATATGTTCACCGCTGATAAGTTTTGGTAGGTATTTTTCTTTTTGTGCTTGTGAACCATTACGGTTGATTTGATTAACACACAGGTTTGAATGCGCACCGTAGCTCAAGCCAATAGACGCACTTGCGCGGCTAATTTCTTCCATTGCAATTACGTGCTCTAAGTAGCCTAAGCCCGCACCACCAAACTCTTCAGGAACGGTCATGCCTAACACGCCCATTTCGCCCATTTGCGACCACAGTTGATTTGGAAATGTATTGTCAATGTCGGTTTGTTCAGCTAGTGGCGCAATTTCTTGGCTTGAAAAACTATTTACATGGTCGCGGATCATATCGGCGGTTTCGCCAAGACCAAAGTTCATCTCTTTATAAAGTGAAATAGTGCTCATGATTCATTCCTGTGTGAGTGTGTGTTATCAGTGTGTTTTTATTTTAAAAATAAACTACTCGTCTATTTTATTAAGTGTGTCTCTACAGCGTCTTTCCGCGGTAACGAGTTCCATTAAAACAACTTTAATGTCGTCCATTTGTTGCGAAAGGTCGGCTTTTTTCTCTGAAATCAGATCAAGCATTGTGACTAGCTGTTTAGCGCTTGATTTATCAGCGTCATACAATTCAAACAAACGGCCTGTTTCGGCAAGCGTAAAGCCTAAACGTTTACCACGTAATATAAGCTTTAGTCGTACTTTGTCGCGCTTAGAATAAATACGGGTTTGGCCATTACGATCGGGTGATAAAAGCCCTTGGTCTTCGTAAAAGCGTATAGAGCGCGTTGTAATGTCAAACTCTTTAGCTAAATCGCTAATGCTGAAAGTTTGTTCATTACTGGTAGGTATAGTGGCAGAACTTGCAAAGTTTGTTTGATTATCTGGTTTCATAGTTGTATTTACCTCATTCGAATAACCCCAATATAAGTGAAGTTTACGTAAAGGTAAAGCGCTGGCTGATATGAAATAAACACAAACGGAGTGGTTAGCAGTAAATGTAATTTAAATAATTAAATTACAAATACTTAATGCAAGTGGGTATTGCGTTAACTAAAAGTGGCAAAGAAACCTTACAGTTTAAAAAGTATAATTTTAACTGTTTTTAGTTGACGTTAGCGTAAACGTTAGTATTGTGTATGCTTATTAAATAATAATTTAAAACACAATTAATAGAGTAAATATTCTAACAACTATTTACCCTTAAATACAATGGAGTTAGCTATGTCTTTAGAATCAGTGGTAATTGTAGCAGCAAAACGTACGTCTATGGGTGGCTTTATGGGCGCGCTAAGCGATGCTCAGTCTACTGAATTAGGTGCAACGGCTATTAAAAGTGCATTAGCGCAAACTGGTTTAAAAACCGATGCAATTGACGAAGTAATTATGGGCTGTGTACTCCCTGCTGGTTTAGGTCAAGCGCCAGCTCGTCAAGCCATGTTAAAAGCAGGGCTAGCTTTAAGCACGGGTGCTACCACCATTAATAAAGTATGTGGTTCAGGTTTAAAAGCCGCCATGCTTGCTAACGATTTAATTAAAGCCGGCTCTATACAAACAGCTATTGCTGGTGGTATGGAAAGCATGACCAACGCCCCTTACTTTATTCCAAAAGCGCGTGGCGGAATGCGAATGGGCCATGGCGAAATCAAAGATCACATGATGAGCGATGGCCTTGAAGATGCATACGACAACAAAGCCATGGGCTGTTTTGCACAAGATACCGCCGACGAATATGGCATTGGCCGTGAGCAAATGGATAATTTTGCACTCAACTCATTAAGTAAAGCTAATGCCGCAATTGCAAACGGCAGCTTTGAAAACGAAATAGCACCGCACACAATTCAAACACGAAAAGGCGATGTCACTGTATCGGTTGATGAGCAACCAGGTAATGCGCGGCCTGAAAAAATCCCAAGTTTACGTGCAGCCTTTAAAAAAGACGGCACTATAACAGCTGCTAACTCATCATCTATTTCGGATGGTGGCGCAGCCCTCGTTTTAATGACTGAGTCAAAAGCAAAAGCACACGGTTTAACACCCCTTTGTAAAATTGTAGCGCACAGCACACATTCTCAAAAACCGAGCGAATTTACGGTAGCGCCAGTAGGCGCGATGAACAATGTGCTCGAAAAAGCAGGTTGGACAGCGGATGACGTTGACCTTTGGGAAATTAATGAAGCGTTTGCCATGGTAACAATGCTTGCAATAAACGAGCTTAAGCTTGACGAAAGCAAAGTGAATGTTAACGGTGGAGCGTGTGCACTTGGCCACCCAATTGGTGCCAGTGGCGCTCGTATTTTGGTTACGCTTATTCACGCTCTTAAAAACCGAGGCCTTAAAAAAGGCGTTGCTTCTTTATGTATTGGTGGCGGTGAAGCCGTTGCAATGGCAGTAGAAGCTTACTAAGTACCAATCACATTAAAAATACGCAGCAACATAACAATAATAAAGCTGCGTTATTTTTAAAACTAACACACTAATACAATAGGATTTAACCATGCACCAAGTTCCACTATTAATAGATGGCGAATTTATTCAATCGGCTTCAAAAGAGTTAATCGATGTTATAAACCCAGCAAACCAAGAGGTTTTAGCACAGGTTCCTTGTAGCACCGATGCAGAAATGGATGCAGCCATTGCTTCAGCCTCTGAAACATTTAAAACATGGAAAGATGTGCCAATTACTGAGCGTGCCCGCATTATGATGAAATACGCCGCGCTTTTAAAAGAACACCATGACGAGCTAGCCACTATTATCTGTCACGAATTAGGCAAAACCTTTGAAGATGCAAAAGGCGATGTATGGCGTGGCATAGAAGTTGTAGAACAAGCTGCAAATGCGCCTTCGCTGATGATGGGCGAAACAATGGAAAACGTAGCGCGTAAAATCGATACATATTCATACATGCAACCATTAGGTGTATGTGCGGGTGTTACGCCGTTTAACTTTCCGGCGATGATCCCACTTTGGATGTTTCCGCTGGCAATAGTATGTGGTAACACATTTATATTAAAACCATCAGAGCAAGACCCATTAACACCAATGCGTTTAGCTGAGCTATTTATTGAAGCGGGTGCACCTAAAGGCGTTCTGCAAATTGTACATGGTACAAAACCGCAGGTAGACCGGTTATTAGAAGATAAAGCCGTTCGTGCTATTTCGTTTGTAGGTTCGTGTGGTGTAGGTGCGTACATATACTCTAAAGGCACACAAAACCTTAAACGTGTACAAGCGTGTGTGGGCGCAAAAAACCATATGGTTATTATGCCTGATGCGAGTAAGTCTCATGTTGTCAATAACTTGGTTGGTGCATCTGTTGGTGCTGCAGGGCAACGTTGTATGGGAATTTCGGTTGCTGTATTTGTTGGTCAAGCGAGTGAATGGGTAGATGAAATAAAAGCTGGCTTTGAAAAAGTACGCCCAGGTTTATGGGATGACAAAGACGCAGCCTACGGCCCACAAACGTCAAAAGCAGCAAAAGAGCGAATTTTATCGCTTATTGAAAGCGGTAAAAAACAAGGCGCGACCTGTTTAATTGATGGCTCTGACTTTACCGTAGAAGGTTACGAGCAAGGTAACTGGGTTGGCCCAACTTTATTTACAGACGTTACAAAAGAAATGGACCTCTACAAAGAAGAGATTTTTGGGCCTGTTTTAGCGTGTATGTTTGTAGACACATTAGAAGAAGCCATCGCCCTAATTAACGAAAGCCCATACGGCAATGGTACTTCACTATTTACTTCAAGCGGTGCAGTTGCACGTAAATTTCAGCACGAAATTGAAGTTGGCCAAGTTGGTATTAATGTGCCAATTCCGGTGCCACTGCCGTTTTTCTCATTTACGGGCTGGAAAGGCTCTTTTTATGGCGATACTCATACATATGGTAAGCAAGGTATTCGTTTTTACACAGAAACAAAAACCATTACCTCACGTTGGTTTGAAGACGATATAGCGTCAGGCCCAAATATGAGCATTAACTTAAAATAATTAATAAACACACACAAAAATAATAACAAAGACGGGCGCGAAGGTTTTTCACACACATAAATATGCCTTCGCCGCTCTTCACTCACAATCCCAATACGGGAAAACCGACAACACACAACTAAAGAGGTCTACCATGGACTTTAACTTATCAGAAGACCAACAAGCCTTTGCACAAACTGCTCGCCAATTTGCCGAGTCAGAGCTTGCACCTCATGCGGCTAAATGGGATCGCGAACATATTTTTCCTAAAGATACGATAAAAGCAGCCGGTGAGTTAGGCTTTTGTGGGTTATACACACCAGAAGAAGCAGGTGGCCTTGGTTTATCACGTTTAGACTCAAGCATTATTTTTGAGCAGCTTGCGCTAGGCTGTACGGCAACCACTGCAATGCTCACTATTCACAATATGGCTACCTGGATGGTTGCAAGTTTTGGAACAGACGCAATAAAAGATCAATATGTAGACCAATTAGTTATGGGTGAGTTATTAGCATCATACTGCTTAACCGAGCCTGGTTCTGGTTCAGATGCAGCTTCACTTAAAACAAAAGCAGTACGCGATGGCGACGAATACGTTATTAACGGTTCTAAAATGTTTATATCGGGCGCAGGCGAAACCGAAGTGCTAGTGGTCATGGCGCGTACTGGTGGCGAAGGCGCTGCGGGTATTTCTGCGTTTGTTGTACCAGCCGATGCAAAAGGGGTTGAATATGGCAAAGCAGAAGAAAAAATGGGTTGGAATGCACAGCCTACACGCTTAATTAGCTTTGAAGATGTTCGTATTCCAGCACATAACTTACTAGGGGCTGAAGGCGAAGGTTTTAAGTTTGCAATGCAAGGCCTTGATGGCGGGCGAATTAATATTGCTACCTGCTCAATTGGTACAGCACAGGCCGCTTTAAATACAGCACGCGAATATTTAAAAGAACGCTCACAATTTGGTAAACCGCTGGCTGCTTTTCAAGCGTTACAATTTAAAATTGCTGATATGAACACAGAGCTTGTAGCTGCTCGCCAAATGGTAAGGCTTGCGGCATTTAAACTTGATACGGGTGACAGCGAAAAAACCACTTATTGTGCTATGGCCAAACGCTTTGCAACCGATGTTGGTTTTACAGTGTGTAATGAAGCACTTCAAATACATGGTGGTTATGGTTACATAAAAGAATACCCATTAGAACGCCACGTACGTGACGTGCGCGTTCATCAAATACTTGAAGGCACAAACGAAATAATGCGTGTGATTATTGCGCGTCGAATTTTAGCTGAATCAGCAAGCGAAATATTATAAGGAGCACGGTATGTCTGAATCAAAACCAAGCATTGAGTTAACAACCGAAGGCCATATTGCTATTTTAACTATGTCTAACCCGCCAGCGAATACCTGGACAAAAGACACGTTAATTGATTTAAAAAATAAAGTTAATGCGCTTAATAATGATAAAAATATTTATGCGTTAGTACTAACCGGTGAAGGCGAAAAATTTTTTAGCGCAGGCGCCGACCTCAATGTATTTGCAAGTGGGGATAAAGGCATCGCTGCAGACATGTCACGTGTATTCGGCGAAGCATTTGAAGCATTGATTAACTTTAGGGGTGTGTCGGTTGCAGCAATAAACGGGTACGCCATGGGCGGCGGTTTAGAGGTCGCTTTAGCGTGTGATATACGCATTGCTGAACAACAAGCACAAATGGCACTTCCTGAGGCAAAAGTCGGCTTATTACCGTGTGCAGGTGGCACGCAAAATTTAGCATGGTTAGTGGGCGAAGGCTGGGCTAAACGCATGATTTTGTGCGGCGAGCGCTTAAAAGCTGATAAAGCACTGCACATTGGATTAGTCGAAGAGGTTGTTGGCCAAGGTGAGAGTTTTGCTGCCGCGCTTAATCTTGCAAACCAAGTAAGCGAGCAAAGCCCTAGCTCGGTTGCGGCATGTAAAACATTGATTCAAAAAGGGCGCCACCAACCCATGGCGAGCGTTTTACCATTAGAGCGCGAACTGTTCGTTGGTTTATTTGATACTGACGATCAAAAAGAAGGCGTTAATGCCTTTTTAGAAAAACGAAAAGCAAAATGGGTCAATGGCTAATGAGTAATTTAACCTTATTAAATAAAGCGGATGATTCGGTACTTTTTGAGACGGCAACCGGGGCCAATGGCCGTTTAATTGGGCTTATTACACTTAACGCACCTAAGTCGTTAAATGCCCTAAATTTTAACATGATCAAATTGCTTACTCCTCGATTAAAGGCATGGGCAAACGACGATGCCATCGCAATGGTTATTTTAAAAGGCGCAGGGGACAAAGCGTTTTGCGCAGGTGGCGATGTAGTTAGCTTGTATCATGCAATGGCACAAGGTGAGCCCACAAGTTTAGTTGAAGATTTTTTTACACAAGAATATAAGCTTGACTACCTAATACACACCTACGCTAAACCTATTCTTGTTTGGGGTAACGGAATTGTAATGGGCGGCGGATTAGGGCTAATGGCTGGCGCAAGCCACCGTGTTGTTACCGAAACTTCACGTATAGCCATGCCAGAACAAACAATAGGGTTATACCCCGATGTTGGCGGCAGCCATTTTTTGCACAACATGCCTAAAAGTGTTGGCTTGTTTTTAGGATTAACGTCAGCGTCTATTAATTGCGATGATGCATGTTTTGTATCGCTTGCCGATCACTTTATCGACAGCAGTTTATATAACACTATGCTAAATACTATTTTAGCTACCAGCTGGGCTAATAATCCAAGCGACAACCACACGGTATTAACTAATTTATTGAATGAGTTAAACGCGCAGTCTGCAGATATGCCAAAAGGCAACATTAAGGCTAATTTAGACACCATTCAACAATTAGGTGATTTAAGTACTTTACAACAACAAGTAGATTACTTATTAAATTTGAACACCGACGATAAGTGGTTGCAACGTGCGCAAAAATCGTTAAAACATGGTTGCCCACTAAGCTGTGCGTTAGTCAGTGAGCAGCTAAAAGTAAGTAAAGATAAAAGCCTTTTAGACTGTTTTAAAATGGAACTAGGTATGTCGGTTAGAGCCGGTGAAGTTGGCGAATTTCAAGAAGGCGTAAGAGCGCTATTAATAGATAAAGACGGCGCGCCTGATTGGCAATACAAAACACTTAGTGATGTACCACAAAAAATAATAGAGAGCTTTTTTGCTAACAGATTCGGCGAAAACCACCCACTTGATGACCTAAACACGGCAACACAAAAATAAAGGAAAGACGATGAGTAAACTTAACATTGGTTTTATCGGTTTAGGAAATATGGGCGGCCCAATGGCGGCTAACTTAATTAAAGCCGGCCACAGTGTTACGGCATTCGATTTAAACCAGTCGGTCTTAAATGAACTTGCAAGCAAAGGTGCACACGTAGCTGAAAATGCAAAAGCATGCGCAACCAATGCCGATATACTTATTAGTATGTTGCCAGCAGGCAAGAATGTTAAATCGCTTTATTTAGGCAATAACGACGATAGCGGTTTGATTAATGTGCTTAGTAAAAACACCTTAGTGATTGATTGCTCCACAATAGATGCAGAGTCGGCCCGTGTGGTTGGCAGCGCACTTGGCGAGCAGGGCATTAGCTTTGTAGATGCACCAGTATCAGGCGGTGTTGCAGGTGCAGCGGCTGGCACGTTGACCTTTATTGTAGGTGGTGAACAAACAGCATTTGAAAAAGCACACACCGTATTGGTAGATATGGGTAAAAACATATTCCATGCAGGCGATATTGGTGCAGGCCAAGTTGCTAAAATATGCAACAACATGCTGCTTAGCATATTAATGGCAGGCACAAGTGAAGCAATTCAAATGGGTATTAACAATGGGTTAGATCCAAAAGTACTTAGCGACATTATGACCGCAAGTTCTGGTCGTAACTGGACGCTTGAGCTTTATAATCCGTGTCCTGATGTAATGGAAACAGCACCGGCTAGTAATAATTATAAGCCAGGCTTTATGGTCGATTTAATGGCAAAAGACTTAGGCCTTGCCATGGAAGCCGCACAACAAAGTAATTCATCAACCCCTATGGGTTCTATGGCAAAAAACTTGTACACCATGCTCCAGCACCAAGGTGCAGGCAGTGATGATTTTAGTGCCATATTTAAATTGTTTTCAAAGTAGGAAAGTATTGTGGAAATCAAAAATAATACCGTAGTTATTACCGGTGGCGCACAAGGTTTAGGTTTTGCAATGGCGCAAAAGTTTGCCTTAATGGGCGCTAACATTGCGTTAATTGATATGGCGCAAGATCTATTAAATACAGCGTGCGAGCAGCTAACACAGCTTGAAGGTGTATCTGGCACTATAAAAGGCTACGCTGCAAACGTAACCGCAGACAGCGAAGTAGAAAACGTATTTAATACCATCAACAACGACTTTGGCTACATTGGTGTACTTATCAACAACGCCGGCATTTTACGCGATGGCATGTTTATAAAAGCCAAAGACGGCAAAGTGGTTAAAAAAATGTCGCTTGATCAATTTCAATCAGTGATTGATGTAAACCTCACTGGCGTATTTTTGGCAGGGCGCGAAGCTGCAAGCCACATGATTGAATCAGGTAAAGGCGGGGTAATTGTAAACATGTCGAGCGTAGCGCGCGCGGGTAATATTGGGCAAACAAACTACGCGGCATCAAAAGCAGGCGTAGTGGCACTTACCACCACATGGGCTAAAGAGCTTGGCCGTTTTGGTATACGCGTAGGCGCTATTGCACCAGGTGTTATTAGCACCGCCATGACCGACGCCATGAAACCTGAAGCAAAACAGCGCATGCTTGCAGTAACACCCGTAGGACGATTAGGCGAAAGCGACGAAATAGCCCATACTGCACAGTACATAATCGAAAACGACTTTTTCACCGGCCGGGTGGTTGAAATAGACGGCGGTATTCGTTTGTAAATTAAGTTTTTTACGCTTGAATTTAAAAAGCATGGCGCTTGTGGGCTGTGCTTTTTTGTTTTGAATAGGGAAGATTTATAATCTTGAAAAAGGGCTAACAACCCCGTTAGCACCTTGTTGTAAAACATGCGTATAAATCTGTGTAGTACGTATGTCACTGTGGCCTAACTGTGTTTGTACTGTGCGGATATCAGCGCCGCTTTGCAGCAAATGCGTAGCGAAAGAGTGACGTAAAGTATGTGGGGTAACGTGTTTATTAATTTCAGCTTTTGTTGAAGACAGTTTAACTGCCTTTCTTACCCCTGAACGATCTAAGTGGTGACGTCTTATTTCTCCTGTTTCAGGGTCTGTACTTAATTTATGTGATGGGAACAGAAACTGCCATTGTAATGACTTATTAGCATTTGGGTATTTTTTACTAAGTCGATGAGGCATCCATACACCGGCGTACGCATCATTTTTTAAATCTAACTGTAAATATTCATCAACTTGAATTATTTGATTTCTTAGCATTGGTATTAATTCTTCAGCAAGTGTCACAATACGATTTTTATTACCCTTACCGTTCCATATACGTATATTTTTATACTCGAAATCAATATCTTGAACTCTTATTTTTACTGCTTCCATCAGCCGTAAACCACTTCCATATAGCAGGCTTGCTATCAAATAATGTCGCTTATTTATATTTCTAAAAAGTAGCGATACCTCAGTTTGTGTAAGTACGACAGGAAGCTTCTGTTGGCGGTTACTTTTAACGAAATTTAAATCTAATGAAAGCTCATTCTTAATAATATGTTTATATAAAAAAGCAAGTGCATTTAAAGCGGTTGCTTGTGTTCTCGCTGCCACTTTTTTAGTAACTGTTAAGTGATTTAAAAATACTTCTACTTCATTATTGCCCATGCTGGTAGGGTGTCGCTTATTATGAAAATGGATATAGGCAGTAATCCAAAATACATAAGTTTCAATAGATTTTTTAGCATAGTGATGGCTATACATATAGTTGATAATACTATTAAGGAAAGGAGACTTAGTTTTCATTTTAAACCTTATTTAACTGTATTTATATACAGTATTGGTGTTTTTCCTCCTAAGTCAAGAAATGAGGACGTTTTCCTCTTTTCTGCATTTTAATAAAAGAACAGCCTGACTTAAAGTTTAAAGCTGGCAATGTGTTACAGGATTTGTTATTAATATTAAAAATAATTAAGGGGACATACATTGCTCATAAAAAGAGGAAAGTGTCCTCTGATAAAGTTGTTAGGAGACTAGAGTTTTACCTCTAGCTCCTTTATACTGTTCACCACTTAAGAAATAAGGAATTTCAAAATGGATGTACCTTCTGTACAAGAACTTAAACTAAGGCTTTCTGAATTAGAAAACCATAGAGATGCTACTCTACTTTACTCTCCTAAAGATGAAGATGAAAAGGTAACCCAGATGAAGAATTTGAAAATCCTTAGTGATGAAATTAACACTCTAAAGAAAGTGATAGCTTCTGGCGGTTTACACAGAGTTAATTAACCTCTCATACAAAACTACCTGCTTACGTAAGAGGTCTATAAACCCAATACCTAATGGGTGTTCTTCATAGTAAGTAATACCATCACGACACTCTATTTCGTGCACCAGACTGTCTCTATGGGTAATTATCTGTGCTATGTCCATAAATATTCTCCTAACAAGTTAATTAAGCGGACTTTGCTTCGCCTGCCGCTTATTAAGGCGTTATGTGCTTTAATGGAATATTCCAGTAACTTTCACTTTATTAACTATCAGGAATGAACTTGGATGGATTCTTATGTCCTCGCCGATATTATAATCAAATGTATCGTTATTTTGGTTGGTGTATACCTTATCTTCCGAGGCAGGAGTGCTAAAAATAGCTTAGGTTCTCAAAGAGAGCTGCTGCCTCCAAATACTATGATCATCATAGGAGTTTTAATCTGCTTTACCAACGCTTACTTAATATTTGAGGCTATTTTGTGAATGCACCTAACAAACAAATTATGGCACTCGCTGTCGCTCGCTGGGACGCAAACACGTGCGCGGCTTCGCCATTTTTGCACACGTATTTGCGCCCCATATTTGGAA
>NZ_JBHNYT010000026.1:0-15501 GCF_054960575.1 Pseudoalteromonas sp. PSi26
AGGTCGCATTATAGGGATATTCGAGAGGGGGTCAACGTTTAATTCACGCTTTTTTGAATAAAAACACTTTTAGTACGAAAGGTATACAAATAAAGGGGTAAAGGGCGCTTTAAGCTTAAAAAACATGCATTTTTAATCTCTACTTAAATGCTAATACTCTATCAATATAAAAAGCGGAAAATAAAGCATGATATTTTCCGCTTTTTACAGAGTGGTTAATTAGCTGAAATTTCCCATACTGCAATAGAACCAGATATCTCATTACCTATGATAAGTAGCGGTTCGCCAGTTGCACTTTGTTCGCGTGGTATGAATGTCATTCCTTCTGGTGCTAGATCACCGGTAATTTCTGCACCAGCTATTAAACCTCGGTTATAAAAGTAGTCTTCAAACTGCACATCATATGGGTTAGTAATATCGTAAATCATGATCCCCCCCATACGCTCGAGTCCAATAAATGCAAAGGTGCGTTCGCCAATTGTACCTATAGTTAGCGCTTCGGGTTCTGCGCCTTTATCGTCTGAGCGTGTATCGCCTTTATTTTCATCTTCATTATTATTAAACGCTTCGCCATGAACTGATGCGGTAATACGGCCTATATCGTCTCCAGAATCAAACACCACCAGCCCATTGCTGTCCCAAATGGTAAACGAACGTGCGCCATAGGCATAAAGCGATTCGTATTGACCATCGTTATTATTATCACCTTTAACCGTTGTCACTTTTAAACGGCCGATGTCGTTATCGTCGTTATTTAAGTAATCAAAATTAGCAGCAAGCGTTAGGTCTTCGACGCGGCTTTCATCTATGTAAGCAAGGCAACCATCGTCTTCATCGAAATCTACGCCGCCTTTGGCTACGCAATCTGCTTCATCAGTTGTATCAAAAAAGTATTCGCGTGCATCACCTTCATTAGCCGACACTATAAAGTTTGCGCCTTTCCAGCTAAAGCTTGAAATTGTGTCTGGTTGGTACATGCCATATAAGCCAGGGTATGATTTAAAATTAACACCGCCGTCTTTATCTGATGCGTCTATTTGTAAGCTAGACCAGTCTTTAAAGCCTAACCCTTTTAACTCAAGAGAGTTATCTTCTAAATTAACGATGGCTAGTCCGTTATTTTCTTGAATCGATACGTAGGCATATTTGTTATCTTTAGAAATACTGACGTACTCTGGCTCTAAGTCCATTGCTACGGTGGTATTGATTAGATTACCATTTATGATGCGCCCTGTTGGATTAGCAAATACCAGTCCGAGTGCTTCAAGTTCAGATTGCTTATCGTTGTATGCTGTAAAATCAATATTGGTAGCATTGTCGGCAATTACACCATCATTAACATTAATAATGCTGATAGAACCCTGTGGATCAATACTATAGTCGCCGTTAGGTTCCCCTTCGTTGGCAACAACTACTTTTGCTCCATCATGGCTAAATGTAACCATATCGGGTAAAAAACCAGCCGTTACATTTTTTATAAATATTGGTGTATCGCCGCTTATGTCGTAAAAGGCAATTTGACCTGCCTCTCCAACACTTTTAGCAGCCATTGCTACAGCAAGTAATTGATTATTTTCATCTATTGCTATGCTGTTTGCGTCACCGGGGGTGTTGTCGTTTAAGGTAAGTGTAATTGCCGTACTTAAGTTGGTTGTACTTACAATGCCCTCATTGTCTTGCACTAGAGCAGCTGTATCAAATGTGTCGGCAGGAATAATATTTACAACCGCACTATCCCCCGAGCTATTAATAGCGTAAATCCATTTTTTTGATGCTTGATAAGCAACTATTTCGGCAGCACCTTCAGGACTTTGCGCATTGAGTACTGCTCGTCCTATTAGGTTAATGGTTAAAGCCGAATTTGCATTAGTGCCGTTAATTCCATTTTCACCCGCTGTACCTTGCTCGCCTTGAGCTCCTTGTGCGCCATTTTGACCATCATCGCCATCTAATGAGCAACCAGTCAGCATAGATAAAAGTGAAAGCGTTATTATAGATTTTTTTAACATTGTTCTTTTCCTTAGTGTGGTATTAGGTAAATATCAACACAGAGGTATTACAAAGTTATGGCACTTTTAATACGGCTTTTTTACTTTAAAAAGCCAACTGATAGGCTAACGGTAAGGTAAGCAACATCCCCAATACATAACCCATTTTTTTAAGCGCTTTCGAATAGTTGTTTTTAATTTTAAGACCTAGCAAGGGCCTAATGATATCAACGCGCATTACCACTAATGTAATAGCTGCGCACGCCCCCCAAGTGCCCACAATAATTAAAAATAACTCAACCATAAGACCAAGGTTAAAAGGTTGTAGCACAAAGCATAAAATAATTAATACACTTTGATGCAATACATAAAAGGGAAACACCCAGCTATTTAGTGTGTTTAAGTAAGCTGCTTTAAAATTTAAAAAACGCTGCGCTAAAGTAAGCATGGTAAGTACACCAACTACTCTTTGAGTATTGTATATTGCAGTCCACAAATAGTTTGGTAAATCCAGTTCATTTTGATACGCCAAAGCAATACACACATACAATAGAGTAAAACTTGTACACAAAAGCCAAAGGTATCGATTTAAACTTTTCCAAAAATAAGTGTTTTTAGCTAACAGGTAACCTATAAATATAAAAGCACACATAATGAACCTTCAACACTTTCAACGTTTTCAAACTTTTTATGCCGCGTTACTCCTGTTTAGCTACGTTGTAATAAACAATACGGTTAATGCGACAACTCAAATAATGGAGGCGCAAAGAGACGGCGCACTGCCTTTTTTAATATGGGAGCCGTTTGTATGGGAATATTCAAGTGCGTTTAGCACGTTACTTATATTTCCAGCTGTAGTGTGGCTATTAAAAAAAGTACCTTTTGACTGGCACAATATTGCTTTTTCACTGTGTATTTACTTTGTGTCGTCTGTTATTTTCAGCGCGTTACATATTAGTGTGATGGTTGGAGGGCGTAAGCTCGTTTATTTGTTAAATGATCTTCACTACAACTTTGGGCTCAGCTGGTTTGAATTTTTATATGAATACCAAAAAGATGCGATAAGTTTTTTATTCTTTATCACCCTTATTAAAGTTTATCAGTATATTGTTAAACAGCTACTAGGGGAGGCTTCGTCTATTGATGAAGGTGCGCAATACAATACTGATATTATTAATCGCTTATTAGTTAAAAAGCGGGGTAAAGAATTTATTATAAAAATTGACGACGTGGATTGGCTAGAATCTTCAGGTAATTATGTAAACTTACACATTGGCACGTCCATTTACCCTTTAAGAGTGACGCTCACTGAATTAAGTAAACAACTAGAAGTGCAGGGCTTTTGTAGGATTCACCGAAGTCATGGCGTAAAACTCGATAAAGTAGAATGCATTACACCACTCCCCAGTGGAGACAGCGAAATAAAACTAACTACAGGTAAAGTGCTCAACCTTTCTAGGCGTTATAAAGAGCAATTTAAACTTAAGCTGCAATAAAAAAGGCTACCTAAGTAGCCTTTAATTATTATTTTTTAACTGGTCGTTTCCAACCGGTTAAGTTGCGTTGCTTTGAACGTGCTATTGCCAGCTGCTCGTTTTCAACGGTACTAGTGATCACAGAGCCTGCTCCCACAGTTGCAGTAGAACCAATGTTTACAGGAGCAACAAGTGATGAGTTAGAGCCTATAAAAGCGTTATCGCCAATAATGGTTTTTGCTTTATTAACACCATCGTAGTTACAAGTAATAGTGCCTGCGCCAATATTCACCTTTTCGCCAATTTCAGCATCACCTAAGTAACTTAAGTGATTAGCTTTAGAACCCTTACCTAAGCGGGTTTTTTTCATCTCAACAAAGTTACCAATGTGAGAGTCTTCTTCCATTACCGCACCTGGGCGAAGGCGTGCATAAGGGCCAAGTGTACATTTAGCCGCTACGCTTGCATCTTCAATAAGGGTATTCGCTTTTATTACAACGTTATCGCCTATGGTACAGTTTTTAAGTACACAGTTAGGGCCTATTTGTACGTTATTACCAAGGGTTACATTAGCCTCAAAAATAACGTTTATATCAATTAATACATCTTCGCCTGTTTTAACATTGCCACGTACATCAATACGGGCTGGGTCGGCTAGGGTGGCACCATTTAACATTAATTCTTCAGCTTGCCATGCTTGGTAAGCGCGCTCTAGGCCGGCAAGTTGTACGCGGTTGTTTGCGCCTTCAACTTCCATTGCATGATCTGGTTGAGCCGATGTAATTTCTACACCTTCACTGTGCGCCATAGCAACTATATCTGTTAGGTAGTATTCACCTTGCGCATTATTGTTAGATAAGTTGCCTAACCAGGTTTTTAACAGTTTGCCGTTAACCGCCATAATACCGGTGTTTACTTCATTAATAAGTAACTGCTCTGCGCTTGCATCTTTTTGCTCAATAATACCGACAAGCTTGCCATTTTCACGCAGCATACGACCGTAGCCATTTGGATTAACCAAGTTAACGGTTAATACCGCTAGCCCATTTTTAGGTGTTACAGCTAATAAGCGCTCAAGCGTTGATTGCTTAGTTAAAGGAACGTCACCGTATAAAACCAATACAGTATCGTCATCGTTAATATGAGGGTTTGCTTGTGCAACAGCATGGCCGGTACCTAACTGTTCAGCTTGCAGTACCCAATTAACATCGTTATCGGCAAGTTGTTGTTGTAATAGTTCGCCGCCGTGCCCGAAAACTAAGTTAGTGGTTGTTGCACCCAATGCCTTTGCGTTATCAATAACATGCTGCACCATAGGTTTACCTGCCACTTTATGCAGCACTTTAGGCAAAGCAGAACGCATACGAGTACCTTTACCCGCAGCAAGAATTACTGTTGTTAGAGCCATTAAAACAATTTCCTTTTTCCGTTGTTTTAGTTAACAAGTCTGTTTATGCAGAAGATTACGTAAGTCACGCCCTGTGCAAATACTCAGTAAACTAATTTGCTAGTACTGAATCTTGGCTGAAAAACACACTTAATTGAATAGCGTTATTGTAGCGGGGATTAAAGGAATATATAAGCGCGTTTAAAGATATTACTTCCCTAAACGCAGTTTTTTACTTAGCTTTATCCATTGAAAAATATTTTCGCCTTAACAAGTCATGTATTACAAATTCTTGTTCTCTGCCGTAAGCTTTAAACATTCGGTTATTGTGCATATGTAAAAGCGAGCCTAAAAGAGAGTCTCGGGTGCAATTAAGTTTATTTTCTTTGATGAGCTCAACTAAAGATTTAACTACTGGTTCAGCATCTCTTTGCCATTCTTCAAGTAACTTAAAAATAAACGTTTGTATTTCATCAGGCTCAGCAGTATTTAACTTTTTAAAGTCGTCATTTAACTGCGCTTGATATTCTCGAAAACGATTACCTAATTGCTTACGTAAAATACTGTTTTCATTAAACTCATTACCAAAACCATCTCGTAAATGGCTGATCAGCTTTAACCGTTCATCACTTCTGTAATCAAATAGATTAAGTAACCTATGTGTATAGTTTAGCGCTATACGCCAACGTATATCTTCACCGCAGTCATCTACTAGTAAACAGGCCTTTGCAATTAACGAGCTGTCATACATAAATAAAGATTCAACTAAATCTATAGATTCAGGGCCTCCATAGCGTTCAACTTCTCGCTCATAAGTCATTAGCTCTACTTTATGTAACTCACCGCTTTCGATCATTGGATCAAGTAAGTTATTTAATGTAGGTAATAACTGACCACATAATATGTTTGGTTCTCCATGAAAACGAACCCTAATATGCCAATCTGGATCTGAATATCGAATAAAAAACCATTTGTTAAAAAAGTCTTTATTCGACTCAATAAGCGGAAGTAATTTCTCACTCAAAAGTTGCTCAACTAAAGAGTTACCACTATAAATCTTTAAACTAAGCCACTCAGAACCTGCACTAAATCTTCTTTTAATCGGCGCCGCAGATATATTTTCAAGAGGCTTATCAACAAAATGTTTATGCACTTTTGCTGCTGTGTTTCTAAAAGGCACTATTACTTCATTATTATAATGATGCCCAAACTCATCTCTTACACGAGAGGAGAAGCTTGAAGATAAAACCTCCTTCAACTCAACCTTAGTTTGCCCTTTAGTCTCAGCGAGTAAAATTTCAAACATATCAGAGTTTCGTAAGTCCAACTGCAAAACATTATCAAACATTGCGTAGCAAACTTGTGCGTCTAACTGGTAAGTAGTGAAGAGTGTATTTAGCTTGTCTAAATCTAGATGACCATCAATTAAAGCTGCTTGTAGATGTTTTCTATCAACGCGCCATGTTTTTTCACTCAACACTAAATTATCTAACATTATACGTGGAACAAAACTATGCCTAGATGTACTTTGCGGCATAGAAAAATGAGGAGGGCGTCCGTCTTGATGTTGTAACATACATAAAAACTTATAAGCACTAAGGCTACGCGATGAATAGTTGTGCGCACAGGACAAACGAGGCACTACTTGTTTATTTAATCGCTTACTCCAAAGCTTAACATGCTGGCCTTCAACCCATACATATAAATCGCTTAAATGTATTTGATACTCCTCATTTAGGCTACTATCTGCCATAAATACAATTTCATATTCACGTAAATGAGGGCGAGCAATAACATTACCTGGCCGCCCTTCAGGCATATGTACTACTTCAGCAAAAATAACCTCGGGTGAGTGCGCTTGCTCTTGTTTTAACTCCTCTATCACTGCATTTTTTAAACTTTCATCTAAGTGACAAAAGCGACCTAATAAATTTGCTGATGATGGCCCATAACAACCATTAAACTTAAAAACCGGGTTTTTATTACCATCTTCATAAAGACTTAACATAGCAGCAAAAGAACTAGGATAACTTTTTATAGCATCTTTATGCGCTATTTTACTTTTCAATTCTTTACTTGTTAGCACAATACTATTCTTATGACGATTAGAAGGAAGGCTGATAGCGTCTTCAATAATTGAGTCTATTAAACTGATACTTGCGGTTGAATTTATAATGCTTCCTGCGCGAGCAAGGTGCAGCCCTGCTAACAAGGGTGTTTCATAGCTAGTTTCATTTGAAATCCCAATCCCAGTCTCATCATCTAAAATTACATCTAATGGCACAAACTGCCCTTCAAAACGATCATAAAATTGATTGATGAACTGAGATAGAGGGTTACCTTTTTCATTCGCATTTAAACCAGACAATAGCTCAAGCTGCTTTTGCACACGGTTAATTTCTAATTCACTTAAATGACAAGCACTATAATTGCGGTAAATATCAGCTTGAAACAGTTTGTTTTCTTGCGCTTTTATTGGTAATTTTTCTAAATGTGAAAGTAATTGCTTATAGGGAGCAATAGTCCCTTTTTTATCTTCATCTAAGTGCTCTATTTTCACTAATGCAGTTGCTAAATTGTCTGAAATTATATTTTCATCAAGGTTTTGAATTGATTTTAATAAAGCATAGTCAGGAGAATCTCCTGTTAAGGGTAATGGTATATCGGCTACTAATGCCCCCTCATCAATTAAGTCTTGAATATAATATTCAACATCCTCTTTATTTGCATCTTTGTACTGTAAAAATAAAGCCTCACATAAACTATTAAAGTTAATACCAGCGCTAGATTGCTTTAAAGCAAACCTAAAATATTCGTCGCTTTCAATTGCACTCAGTCGATACTGGATACTATTATCTAAAAGGTAACTTTCTATATACCGGCATTGATCCGCAATAAAATAATGCGATGGGTTTGGCTTATATATAAGTGAATTTGAGCGAGGGGTATTTTTAATAAAGTAATCTTTTAGAGCGTTTAAATAAAACATGTCTAAACGTGTTTTACGGCTGTCTTTTTTATAATTTCCTACAATTAAATCAGTAGACGAAGTGATATCGCCTTTATTTACACCAGAAAACAAACCAAATGGCGTTGGCCTTGAACACATTCTGACCATATACTTTATTAAAGCGTGTGTAATCTTTTTCCCTTGCTTAGTGTCTGGCTTTTCACGCCATTGACCTATACGTTCTAATAAAGAAGGACTAGCCAAATACAGTGCTTCTTGAACACCGTGCATAGCTAACCAGCTTTTTAGTATTTTGTTAGTATCTGCATTTACATCATTAAACTGTAATAGCTGCTCATTACTTAACCGCGGTACACGTATAACAAAAAACGGAGCACTTTTTACTTTATTCGACACTACTACATCCTTTTATTTTTAAGTAATTCATAAGCAATCAAAACAACCAAAATCCTCTTTAGGCTATAACCCATTACTGTTATTTTTTTATTAGAACATCTTTTATTCTGATGATACTGTATAAGTAAGCAAAAAGTTAACAGCAACCCTAAAATTTCAATCACTTAAAAACAAAAAATGCAAAATACTTAGACAAAACCACAACCATTAACATACGGGGTTGCAAAACAATCTCTACCAGAGATTAAATGAGTCAGGCATGTTCTATTGAAATGAATGATGAAAATGAAACTAAATAAAAAGAAAATTAAAAAAGTATCGTCGGGCATGAAGCTTATACCGAATGAGATAACACCACTAATAGTCGGAGGAGGGTATTACGTAAAAAAGCAAAAGTCGATTGATGAAAGAAATAACTCAAAAAGAGATACAAATATAAAGACGTTTTTTTATGTTACTTATTAAAAAAAGAGTTTACCTTTAAGTAAATTAAAATTATTTGGAAAGCCGAGCAACAAGAGAGGGCAGTCTTACCTGTAGTTTTTACTTTATTCCACTTTTAGTTTAAGTCCCAGCCATAGATATATCCAAAATTGAAGGCGTTTAGATTTATGACTTTAGGCTCCAAAAAACTAAACTATACCGCTATTTTACCAAAGTAAGCTACAGTAATAATCCTAAAAGCACCTAATATTGTAACCCTAGTGGCGTCTGTTATAGCTTCAAACTTGCTGTTTGGAGTAAGCTCAAATCAAATGCTGGTAAAGTGTTTACTTAATTCACCACTACTTTGAATACGCTTATCTACCGCTGGGCTTTAATAGCAAATTTAGCCACAGCACCTTTGCAAGATACTTTAGTCAGCACTACAAATTAGTTTAAATCTCAATGCAAAATACACGGCGCTTGTAGTTTATGTACGTCATCAAATGGGCATTGCAGCGCACGACTCGCGAGCCCCAAGCTATCACCCAACTCAATCAGCTGCTGTAAGTTCATCCCTTTTAGATTAGCCGAAAACGCTTACGCATCGCAGACATATCTAATTTTTGGCCGTGATAACAAGCCACCATAGACATAGAAGCAAGACCGCATTAGGCTATTTCAGATTCGAGGAAAAGGAAAACATGCTTAGCTACTGAGAATGAAAGACCTAAGTTCAATGTATGAACTGGTTTAATTGAGCCGGACACTTTAATAATGGACAATGTTCTAATATTGAGGTGTTAAATGACAAAACGTAAAAATAAATTTTATACAACTGAATTTAAGCAAGAAGAAGCAGTCGCTCTGGTAACAGAACAAGGCTATTCAATTTCAGAGGCCGCAGCCTCTCTGGGGATCACCACCAAACTTATTTATAACTGGAAAACTAAACTTGAAGGGCAACAAGCTGGCAATGCACTCGATGAAGATAAGCGAGCCGAGCTAAAACGCCTGAGAAAAGAAGTGAAAGATCTCAAAACGGAGAAAGAGATCTTAAAAAAGGCCAGGGTGAATTCAATAGGTCAATGCAGCACCTTCTTTGCGAGAGAAATGAAGTAAAGTATCATTTCATCAAAGATGAATAGCCAAGCTTATAGCGGCAGAAGAGCTACATCTTTACCGAAGAGCAAAAGCACTGTTTAAAAGCAGCAGAGCAAGCTTAGGCTACCGTGAGTTATTTAAGAACTTACGTAAAGAAGGTTTTAAAATAACGCGCTACAAAACTAGAAAGTTAATGGCGAAGCTCAATTTAGTTGTTAAACAACGTGTGGCTTATAGAGTGACAACTAAACGTAAGCACTCAGATGCAGTTGCGGATAATTTGCTTAATCAGAACTTTAATCCGGTAGCACCGAATCAAATTTGGGCAGGCGATGTGACATACTTAAGAACTGGCGAAGGCTGGATGTATCTAGCCATTGTTATGGACTTATATTCTCGTCGTATTGTTGGTTGACATATTGATAAACGCATAACGACCGATTTGGTCAGTAAAGCAATGATAAAAGCGTATAACTTACAGCAACCGCCCAAGGAAATAGTATTTCACAGCGACAGGGGCTCACAATATACAAGCAAGCAATATCGGCAATTACTTAGGAGTTATAGTGTTAGAGCAAGCATGGGTGATGTGGGAGCGTGTTGGGATAACGCTGTTGTTGAAAGGTTCTTTGGTAGCTTGAAACATGATTGGTTACTAAAAGTGGCTCAACCAACGCGTGAACACATGAAAATTCTTTAAGAAAAGTGTCCGGCTGGAGTTGACCAGAACAGTATTCACCTAATTATCAAAATCATTAAGAAATATTATGTCATCATGTTTAAAGAGAATACCGCTCACGAACATCATCATCAATGGCATTCCTTATTCCAAAAAAATAATCAACATCGATCACTTTTTTTTCTGAAAATATGCGTACTTTTTTATCTGTTAATTCCAAACTTTTTATCTCAGTGCACTTATATTTATGTACCACTGGAAAGCTGTAACAGTAAAGGTAACCATTTTTCATTTTCAAGGCAGCCTTACCTCTAATAAAAACGAAAATAACTAAAAGTGTAAAAATAAAAAGCTTTATTGTTAGATCAATAGAGTAATCATATGAAAATGAAAAACCCAAAACAGGAACAAAAAAAACTGTTAAAGTAATAGCTAGATTTAATAAAAAAAAATAATTCATATTTAAACTCTTATTTTGAAACATAAGAAAAAGTATGGGGCTCATAGAGCCCCGTACCAGAAATGGTTATGGGTAACAAAAATAAGCACCGCCAATAGCACCAACCCCAGATCCAATTGCACTACCTCCAACTAGACCTGGACCTGCACCAAACCCGAAGCCACCAAAAAAACCAGCGGCACCACCAATAGCGCCACCGAGTACAGCTCCGCCAAATGTGAAAGCTCCCATACAGTCACCACCGACAATTTTTTGACATTCTTCTAATTCAAGCTTTAACATACATTTCTCCTTTATGGTAAACAAACAGCCGTGCCTAAGTTAGTACCTAAACCAAATCCCCACATTGCACCTGGCCCCATACCTATGCCCCCAGTTGCAATTCCACCAACGATAAAGCCACCAAGAGTTCCCAAAGCACCAAAACCAGCGACACAGGCAGCTTCAGCAGCCCCACCACCGGTCACTTCTTGAATTTCATTTACGTTTAAGTTTTTCATGTTATTATTTTCCTTATTCGATGCTTTTAGTTAAGTCATCGAGTTGTTATATGCTCACACAGCACAATTAGTGTGAGCGGTTAATAGGCCAGCTTTAGCTATCCCTTCTAAAGTTAACTAAAGCTAGCCGCTTTAATCTTATAGCTTCGTTACATTACCTAAAATGGTGATGTACCAATAACGATAATAGGTGGAATGCGAATACAACCTTCGCCATTTTCGCCCATTTTTACGCCACCGAAAATATTATCTACTTTTTTAAGTTCAATCATTTTTATCACTATCGCTTAATAATAAATGGAGGAAAATTAATAAATGGAGGAATACAACCATTACCATTTTCGTCCATACGTACACCACCTGAAATAGCCGATATTGTTTCTTTATTTTTTAACTGAATCATTTTTTGCCTTAAATTGTTTATTAAAGTAAATATTTACTTTTACTTATACTACGGGGCACTGCTACCCCGCGTATTAGAATATTACAACCACTTTTCAGGTGGAAATGGACGAGGATCGTTACCATCTTCAGGAATAGCCATAGTGATCGGATCATCTGGACCACCGGTCTCTTTTAAAGCGAGGGTTACATAAAAGTCGCCTTTACCGCCTACAACTTGTTCATTTTGTGTCTTTTCTAGTGAAAATGGGTGCATTTTCTTTTCCTTATTTACTTTCTCGTTAATGGCATTATTGCCGTGTTTATTACGTGAGACTCCGCCAAGAATTCACGTAACGTTAAAAGCTATCTAAAACTATAATTTTTTAATTACATCCAGTCTTCTGGTGGGAATGGACGAGGGTCGTTACCATCCTCTGGGATTGCCATTGTAACTGGGTCTGTAGGATTGATACCACCGCCATCCTCTGTACAACCGCCAAAATAAGTAACTTTAGAGGCAACGCCACCTACAACTTGCTCTTCTTGTGTTTTTTCTAATGAAAATGGGTGCATTTTCTTTTCCTTATTTACTTTCTCGTTAATGGCTTTATTGCCGTGTCTATTACGTGATACTCCGCCAAGAACTCACGTAACGTTAAAAGCTATCTCAAACTATATTTTTTAATTACATCCAGTCTTCTGGTGGGAATGGACGAGGGTCGTTACCATCCTCTGGGATTGCCATTGTAATTGGGTCTGTAGGATTGATACCACCGCCATCCTCTGTACAACCGCCAAAATAAGTAACTTTAGAGGCAACAACGCCACCTACAACTTGCTCTTCTTGTGTTTTTTCTAATGAAAATGGGTGCATTTTCTTTTCCTTATTTACTTTCTCATTGATGGCATTATTGCCGTGTTTATTACGTGATACTCCGCCAAGAATTCACATAACGTTAAAACTAATCTTTCTTTTTAACCTATTTAATAATTACGGGAATAATTTACGGATAACTTGTAAGCAATCTACCCAATTCCCATTTTTGTCCCAACCTAATCCACCCTTAACGGCTTCTAGTTCTAAAATATGTAGCTCTTCATATTTTTCAGCTCTATTAGTTATTAATGCTCAAGTATGTAATCAACGATGTAGTCAGACATCGAAATGCCTGATTGTTTTTCAAAACCAATAAACATGGGTGAAGGATTTGCCTCTAAAAAATAATACTCACCACTTTTATTCCTACGCCAATCTATCGCGGTCCAGTTAAGGTACAACTCTTTTGCTATTTTTTTAGCTTGGGTTTTTATTAGTTCAGGTGTATCAATTACTACCAGCGTTGCTTCATCATCTACTCTAAAATCAGCTAGTTCGCTTTTAAGCTCTATTGATATAACACGCTCACCTATTACATAAGTCCGTATATTAGTACCGGCTATAAACTCTTGTACCGTTATAGGAGATTTAGCCAACGCCGCTTCAACTCTTTCTGTTTCTAAGTGAGACTCTGTTAAAATTTCAGTATGCGCGCCACCAAAAACAGGTTTAAAAATACTTTGCTCTAAATTTTTATATGCAAGCTTTATATCTTCTATGTTGTTACCAACATATGTTTGTGGAATTTTAACGCCCAAATTTTTTATTTTTTGTAACTGATACGGTTTTTCTTGATGATGCTGAAAAGCCTCCCAGCCATTAACCCACTTAGTGCCATTTTTTAAGTAAAACCACGTTCTTAGGCAGGCCATACTATCCTTTGCAGCAATACCCTGCTCAGTCATAAAAGTGGCTCGAGTCTCTTCATCAGACACGCCCGAAAAGCTACGCCAAAACACGGCTTTAATATCACTTAACTTAATAAGCGTGCCACAACTTAAAGTTAAGCTGCCATCGCCATCATTAGGTGAAAAACTAAACTTTACTTTGTTTGGAAAGTCATGTGTTTGCAGTAGATATGCATCTACATTTCTCGCTTTTAATTTATTTAGTATTTTTAAGGCATGCTCATCATGTAACTGCCCAATAACAATATAAGCCATTTATAAACCCTATTAATTAAGTGTGTAATAATCTAAATTGCTCATATCGCTTTCCGCGATATTAAATATTTGACAGCTATTACTTATAACACCTTCTGAATCTAAATAGCTGTCAATACAGTCTGCTGCCATTTGTTTATCTAAAAAACGCTCTAATTCATATTCTGATTGGAAGTACTTAGCCATTTTATTATTCCTATTTTGTTATTTTTGGCTGTACAACTACGCTTTCAAATATGCATATTAAACCAGCCAATTACTCGTTTATAATTCAAATTTTGTGTCGCTCTTTGTTTTCGACGGGATTAATAATGGATTTATTTTTTTAATTTTGCAAAAAACCACAAAAAAAACAAAACCAATAAAAAACAACAATTTAACTACAAATATTATTTTATAATAATTTCATTTTATGCTCTAAATATGAAAGAAAGCAGTTTGTAAGAGCTGCATATTGTTTAGTTAGTCAATGAATTGAGTGGAAGGGATTCGGACTGTATGTTCTTATGATAAAAGCTAACATACTTTACTTTTAATAAATAATATCGCCCATTTTTATTAATAAAGTAATGTGTATAAACCATTCGTAGGCAAGGTATTTTCGCGGTTTAATTGATGTTCTATCGCCACAACTTGTTAAAGCAATGGTGCAACTTCTACTGATGAATACTCTACAAGCACATGCAAACACTTCACCAACGAATTAAAGCTTAGGGCTGTTAAAGCAAATTATTGAGCGCTGCTATACCCTTGTAAAAATCGCTAAATGTCTAAATTCTTATAACAAACATTAAATCGGTTATCAGTAAAACACCTGGATATACAACACATAATTAATAACTTATAGATTTGAATGGAACGTATAATTCAAATCAAGCTACTTAAAAAGTCGCATGGTACTTTGCCAGAAACACCAAATAAATAATGCTCATCTAAGTAAATTTCAATTACCTTAGGGTAACTGTACTTTACACTATAATTTAGCTACTTTACCCATTGTTTTAAAGCTCTTAAATGATGCAGCATTTGAACTTATTTTTTAGGTTAATTGAATAGCTTTACATCAATAACTGCAGAACATATAGTAGATATTGCATGTACATGAAGTTACGTAAATCAAGTGAATAATTTACATTGTGAAAAGCACATGCCAACAGAACCTAAGGATGAAACTGAGTTTTAGTGTGGCAGTTACAAGCTCAGTAACACCATAAGTAGTAAACATTGCCACTTGCTTAGCATTTATAAAAAAGCATAAATTAATACACTCTTATTCTATTAATAAAAAGGAAATTCAAATGAAAAAAATAAATCTAGCGCACTCTTCTTCAACAAATAAAAAGAAAGTACAAATGAAAGAGTTAAACCTAAACGAAGTAAAACAAATTACTGGTGGCCGTGGTGGCGCTGGTTTACGTCCACAATGCCCTATAGGTGGTTGTATAGTAGAAAATGAAGCCATACAAGGGAAGGTAAAATAAAGTTAATAAAAAGAAAAGATATATTAAAGTGTTAAACACAGATTTTTATACAAAAAAAAGGAGCATATCTGCTCCTTATTCATCTTACTTCTCGCTATAAATTAATACTACTTCTCCGCCAAGAGGGGTAATATTATTTTTCAGTTTCAAAAATACCCGCTAACTTTCTAAAAGCAATGTCAAGTGATTCTTGCCAACTTTTACTTTTAGTAC
>NZ_JBHNYT010000027.1:0-13309 GCF_054960575.1 Pseudoalteromonas sp. PSi26
CGCTGTGGGCACCACGACATTACCAGGCTTCAAATATGAGAATGTGCTATTCAGTAGAGGCGGTTATTTTTTACTTTTAAGACAAAAGGTAGCTAACGTATACCCATTAACACTAAAGTATTAAAGCTAGAAGATGTGCTCCTACTTTTAAAAATCATTTATTGCTTAGAGTAATTATGAAATATAGAGTGGTTATGCTTGTGCATAGTTTGACTTGTTGCCCAACCAGCGTTCAATGAGTGCATCTACATACTGAGGATATTGCTTCAACATTTTTTGTGCTATTGGTCTAACTTGATTTAAGGTTTGCTTATCTCTGGTTAAATCAGCAATCTTAAATTCTGCTAACCCAGTTTGCTTAGTTCCAAGGACTTCACCTGGGCCGCGTATTTCTAAATCCCGCTCAGCTATCACAAAGCCATCGTTACTGTCTCTAAGTACACTTAAGCGTTTTTGAGCGGTATGCGAAAGTGGTGCATGGTATAAAAGAACACAATGGGAGGCAATACTTCCTCTTCCCACACGCCCGCGTAACTGGTGTAATTGTGCTAAACCTAAGCGCTCTGGGTTTTCTATAATGATTAAGCTTGCGTTAGGTACGTCAACACCTACTTCAATTACTGTTGTAGCCACTAATACATGTATAAGGCCTCTTTTAAAGTCGTCCATGATGGACTGCTTTTCTGCTGGCTTCATTCGTCCGTGTACTAAGCCAACATTTAAATCTGGCAAGGCTTCCTTCAATTGCACAGCACTATCTTCAGCTGCTTGGCATTGCAGTGCTTCAGACTCATCAATGAGTGTGCATACCCAATAAACTTGGCGATCTTGTTCATTACAAGCTGATTTAACGCGAGTAATTATATCGTCACGACGCGTGTCTGGAAGTGCTACTGTAGTAATAGGTGTTCGCCCAGGTGGTAACTCATCAATAATTGAGACTTCTAAGTCGGCATAAGCTGTCATTGCTAAAGTACGTGGAATTGGGGTTGCGGTCATCACTAGTTGATGTGGATAACAGCCATTAAATTGTCCCTTTTCTCTTAGTGTTAAACGCTGATGAACACCGAACCGATGTTGTTCATCAATAATTATAAGTACTAGGTTGTTAAATTTTACTTCATCTTGAAATAAAGCATGTGTACCTACAATCATTTGTGCTTCACCAGAGGCAATCTTTTCTAGTGTTTCTGTACGTTCTTTACCTTTTGTTTTTCCACCAAGCCATGCTACGTCTATGCCTAATTGTTTAAACCATGAGGTGAAACTTATGCCATGCTGCTCTGCAAGTATTTCAGTAGGTGCCATTAAAGCTACTTGAAACCCTTGAGCTATTGCTGTTAATGCGCTTAATGCCGCAACTAAGGTTTTGCCAGAGCCTACATCGCCTTGGACTAGGCGCATCATAGGATAAGGAGATGCTAGATCAGCTTTAATTTCTGACACAACACGATTTTGTGCACTGGTTGGCGCAAAAGGCAATTGTGATAAAAATTGAGGCTCTAATTTATTTGTAGAACTTAGAGACACCGCTTTTACTTGCTGTCCTTGCTTTCTTACTTTTAATAAGCTTAGGTTTTGTGCAAGTAATTCTTCAAATACTAATCGCTGCTGAGCAGGGTGTGTTCCTTGCTCTAGTTCATTAACGTCGATATTACTAGGTGGGCGATGAAGCAATAATAAGGCATCAGCTAGTGCAAGTTGAGAAGGTTGCCATTGCACGGGTAACAGTTCTTCAACAGAGTATTTATTAAGCAGCTCTACAGCTTGTTCACTTAGGGCCCTAATAGATAATTGCTTTAAACCATCTGTTGTTGGGTATACTGGCGTTAATGTTGAAGCTGTTGGCTGCTCACTTGGTGTATCACATAAACTGTATTCTGGATGGCTCATTTCAAAGCCAACACGCCCGCGGCGAACTTCGCCGAAGCAACGTATTATTTTTCCTGGGCTTAATGCATTTTTTTGTGCTGCACTGAAATTAAAAAACCTAAGTGTGAGCCTCCCTGTATTATCATTTACTTGCACAACGAGCATACGTCTTTTGCCAAATGTGATCTGGCTTGTTTCTATTGTGGCTTCAATGCTCACGTGGCTGTGTAATGACAGTTCGTTGATAGAATAAATACGGGTTCTATCTTCGTACCTAAGCGGTAAGTGAAAGAGCATGTCTTGCACGTTTTTAATACCTAGCTTTAAAAGGCGTTCGGCCATTTTAGGTCCGACCCCTTTAAGTTCCGTAATGGGGTATTGGTTTAAGCTAGGTTTAGACAATGTAGGCTCAAATCTTTTTATTTGTGAATGAGTTAAGTGTACTCACAGGCTCGCTAAGCATCAAGCATGTTTTAAGGCGTGCCAAAATTCATCGTCAGCAATTATTTCACCTTCTTCATCGAGTGGCGGGTAAGGTAGTTTTTTTATACGGCATTGTTTAGCTATAACGGGGTGGTAGCCTTCAAAATACATAGGGTGTTTTATATCTTCGCTCAACATATTACGGTTATATAGCCCTGCCTTTTCGCGTTGATGTTGTGCTTCAAATAAAATGAGTGCTGCAGCCACAGAAACATTAAGAGATTGCACCATGCCTTGCATAGGGATAATTATGTTTTGATCGGCATGCTTAAGGGCTTGTGCTGAGATCCCTGTTTTTTCTTGCCCAACAATAATTGCTGTGGGTTTTGTGTAATCTATTTCTCTAAAATCAACGGCATCTTCGCTCAGGTGCGTGGCTAATATTTGTACATTTGGGTTGTGCTGTCGCATCATGGTTGCGGCATCATCAATATTTTTATGGAGGTGGGTTTCTAGCCAATTTTTACTCCCGCCTGAGGTGTTATTAGTTAGCCATTTTTGGTTTTCAGGCCATACAGCATGTACATGGTGGCAACCCACAGCATCGGCACTTCTTACAATAGCCGATAGGTTATGGTGTTTGTGCACGTCTTCTAGGCACACGGTTAAGTCGGTTTGGCGACGCGATAAGACGTCTTTAATTCGTTGATAGCGATTTTGCTGCATGGTGATCCTCTTTTTTATTGATTATACGAAATTTTATGTACTAAGGCATCACTGTGCGGCTAATTGGGTTTTGTAAAGAAATAAGTGTCTCGGTGGACTGGATAGCTTCTATCGCTTGAATTTTATTTATTAATACATCCTGTAAGTGGTCGATTGATTTAGCCATTACTTTAATAAAAATGCTGTAATTACCGGTGGTGTAATAGGCTTCAACAACTTCTTCGAGCGCTTCGAGTTTAATGAGTGTTTCAGGATAGTCGCGTGCATTATTTAAATTAATACCAATAAAGCAGCAAACGTCATAGCCAAGTCGCTTTGTATTTATACTTAATTGGGTACCTGTGATAATTCCTGCTTGTTTTAATTTTTCTACACGCACATGAATAGTACCGGCACTTACGTTAAAACGTTTCGCTAATTCTGCATAAGCTGTGCGGGCGTTTTCCATTAAAGCGTGAAGTATCTGTTTATCGAGATTATCGATTTGATAATTTTCCATTATTTTTTCTTACTTTAATTAGTGAATTCACATTTTCACACCCTATAAATTAATCGAATTTACACATTAAAGCTATTTTTATTATGGGTTATTGAATTAAAGGTTTAAATCATTACAGTAACTTCATTAGCAGCACCTGTTAGGTGCGTTATTAAAAATAAAGTAAGTAACAATAACTGGGAATGAGGCCAATTATTATGAGTTCACACTATGTGCAGCGGCAGTTGCAAATAAGCAGCGTAAAGCAATTTTTTTCACGGCAACTGGAAAAACAGTTAGGGCTA
Source organism: Pseudoalteromonas sp. PSi26 (assembly GCF_054960575.1). NCBI lineage: Bacteria > Pseudomonadati > Pseudomonadota > Gammaproteobacteria > Alteromonadales > Pseudoalteromonadaceae > Pseudoalteromonas > Pseudoalteromonas sp. PSi26. The sequence continues at coordinate 3,805 of NZ_JBHNYT010000027.1, forward strand.
GTCGAAGTGCAGGCACCTATTCTTGCAAAAGTAGGTGATGGCACACAAGATAATTTAAGCGGTCATGAAAACGCTGTAGCAGTAAATGTAAAAGCGATTGCCGATAGCCAATACGAAGTTGTGCATTCGCTAGCAAAGTGGAAACGTAAAACGTTAGGTAAGTATGGATTTAGTAAAGGTGAAGGACTTTACACTCAAATGAAGGCACTGCGCCCTGATGAAGAGTCGCTAAGTCCTATCCACTCGGTTTATGTTGATCAGTGGGATTGGGAAAAGGTAATTTGTGAATCAACAGAACGTTCTTTAACTACTCTCAAACTTACAGTTGAGTCAATTTATAAAGGCATAAAAGAAACAGAGCAATTTGTTAGCGAACACTTTTCGCTTGATCCTTTTTTACCGAGCGATATTCAATTTGTGCATAGTGAAGAGCTTCGTAAAATGTACCCTGACCTTACTGCTAAAAATCGCGAAAAAGCAATAGCAAAAAAATATGGTGCTGTATTTTTAATTGGGATTGGCGGTCAATTAGGCGATGGTCAAATTCACGATGTAAGAGCGCCTGATTATGACGATTGGTCTACACCAACGAGCGAACAATATATAGGGCTCAATGGTGATATTTTAGTATGGAATCCAATACTGGAAGATTCTTTTGAGATATCTTCAATGGGGATTCGTGTCAACCCTGAAGTACTAAAAACTCAGTTGAGCATTACAGGAGATGATGACCGCCTGCAATTGGATTGGCATAAGGCATTATTAAAAAGTCAGTTTCCACAAACTATTGGTGGCGGTATTGGGCAATCACGTTTGGCTATGTTATTGCTGCAAAAGGAACATATTGGACAAGTTCAAGTTGGAGTATGGTCAACACAAACACATGCAAGCGTTGACGGTCTACTCTGATGAAAGATATAAGAGTGCTGCTTTTAGCACTCTATATTCACGATGTTTTAAACTCAACTTCTACTTTGTTATTCATCAGTTTTATTGTGCAAGGTGGGTAATTACGGTTTGTTTTAAGAGCTTTATCAAAAATATGTATTTCCACACCTGAATGTAAAACTGTATTGACGATTAAGTGTGTATTTGTAAGTAATTCATGAAGGTTATTCTCTAATGATGAGAGTTGCCTTTCATATTGCTCTGCTTGTTGACATAGATGTAACTGAGTAGCACCAATTTTATTGATAAGTTCGTTTTTTCTTTCTGGATCTTTAAGCAAGTCTGCTTTTTCTAATGCAGGTTGTAAGGAGTCTAATTGCTGCTCCGTTTTAGCAAGCTCTTTAAAGCACTCGTCAGTTTCAGCAGTAATATCACCGCCGGAGCTTGCTAAATTAATAACCATTTTAGCACCCGATTCGTTGCCAATTTCACCAGCAATTAATGTTGTCGCGTCTAAAATCTCGCCGCCAAATATCTTACCTTTAGGTAAATCTGGTTGACCTACCTTAAGAGCATGACGTGCCTTCATAATACAGTGGCTAGTTTGTCGCTCAATAAAAATATTTGCAGCTTCTAAATAGCAATATTGTGAGTGTGATACATGAATGTCGCCTTCACATATAAGCTTACACGAAAGCGATTTGTCGTCAGATTTTTGATGCCCAATAACGCCTTGCTTAACAGTAATATTACCGCCGGCCGTTAACTCACCAGATTCAACAGTACCAAATATTGTAATATCACCTTTGGCGGTTACTTTCATTCCAGGCTCTATATTTCGAGTAACAATCACACTGCCTTCAAAATCAATATGACCGCTTTTAACGTTGACATCGGGAATAGTAAAAATATCGTCTACGCGCATTCCGTTAGTAATTTCAATAGGCACACCTGATATGGTTGATACTAACTCTAGAGGGTTAAGTTTAGAAATCTCGGTACCCTCACCGGCAACAAGTTGTTTATTGTCACCCGGTTTCGCTGGTAGTATATCGCCAAGTACAGTAAAGCCTTCTTTTCCTGGAGTTGCGGGTTGTTGGCGTATAAGTACCGCACCAGGCTCAACACTTGCCATTTTACCAAAGTCACGCATATCAACGCTGCCATCTTCTTTTAACTTTGGGGTTTTTAGATGGTCTTTTAAAGTTCTTACTTTGGTAACGAGTTTAGTTGCTAAGCCATCACTGGGCAGTCGGCCTTGAGCCAAAATACCCTGCACAACCTCACCTGCTTTAGCAGTAAATTGCTTTTGTAATAGTTGTTCTAAATATGCTTGCTTATAACCACGAACTATACCTGCTTTGACTAGCTGTTTTTTTGCATCATCTAGGCTGAGTAAATCACCGCCTTGCGCGACGGTAAGCTCGCCAGTAGCCATCATTTTATCATCACTGATGACAACCTCTAACTTTGCATCGTATTTGGTCGCGACGATAAGTACTGGCTCTGTACTTTTATCTTTGAAGAATGCATTAATTGCGTCGTAATCAATTTTACAGTCGCAAAATTTAGACATTTCTATTGCTTCAATAACAAATGTAGCACTTGGAGGCGGGTGTTTATTTACATCGAGTAAAACATTCCCATTATGAGCAAGCTTAAACACAGCTAATCCTTTTTAACCACTAAAGTTTTAGTAAATTAATGACATAGTTACAGAGTGATAGAAATTGAAGACGGAGTCAAGATAGTAAGAATAACAATATAGTATAAAAAGAGGACAGGTGTGAGCTATAGAGTGGGCCTATAGCTCAGGAAAATATTAGTTAGTTGAAGGCAGTTCCATTATTCCGTCAATCTCAACTTGTACACCTTTTGGTAAAGCACGTACACCAACTGCTGCACGTGCAGGGTATGGCTGCTTAAAGTACTGGCTCATCACTTCGTTAACGACAGCAAAGTTAGATAAATCAGTTAAATAAATATTTACTTTAACTAAGTCTTGAATTTTACCACCTGCTTCTTCACACACTGCTGTGATGTTTTTAAATACTTGATGTGTTTGCTCACTAAAGTCTTCTGATATAACTTCCATAGTCTCAGGTACTAATGGAATTTGACCAGACAAATATACTGCAGTGCCTACTTTAACTGCTTGGCTGTAAGTACCTATTGCTGCAGGTGCTTTTTCGGTGGATATAAATGCTTTGTTCATGTTTTTCCTATGTTATTTTTTTCGATAGACTTTTTGCACATCAGGCATTACGCGAATTTTTCGCATAATATTGGCAACATGGACACGGTTTTTAACCGTGACTCCAAGGTCTATTACGTATAAATTACTTTCTTTTTCGTCAGTAGCTATTTCAACAATATTAGCGTGGGTTGTGGCAACTACGTTGGTTAACTTAGCTAACGCACCTTGATGATTAATAATCTCTACTCTAAGGGCTGCTATGTATTCTTTTTCAGGGTTATCATCCCATTTTACGACCAAGTATTTAGATCGTTCACTTTCCCAGCCACGAATATTTTTACATTCTTGGCGATGAACTGTTAATCCCTTACCTTGGCTTATGTGTGCAGTAATTGCATCACCTGGGACAGGACGGCAACATTTAGAGTAATTGACCAACATGCCTTCTGTTCCAATAATGGTCGCTTTGGCTTGTTTAGTTATGTCGGTCAAGTCGTCAGAATCATTTTGCAACAAACGCTTGGCTATGAGTACGCTCATTAAATTACCAGCGCCAATTTCTACAAGCAACTCAAGTAAGGTCGAAAGTTCATGCTCTTCAAGAACGCGTGCAATATTTTCATCAGGAATACTATCTAGCTTGTTTTCGCCTAGTGCAGAGTCGAGTAAGCGTCTACCAAGCAACATAGCTTCTTCATGATGCTGGCTCTTAAGGTAATTACGAATACCTAAGCGTGCTTTACCTGTCACAATAAAGTTAAGCCAAGTTGCATTAGGGTGAGCGCCTGAACTGGTGATCACTTCAATTGTTTGGCCTGTGTCTAGTGGTTTACTTAATGGGTAAGGTTTGCGGTTAACACGCGCACCTACACAGGTATTGCCTACGTCGGTATGAACTGCATATGCAAAATCGACCGCAGTAGCACCCATTGGTAGTTCAACTATTCGGCCATCAGGAGTGAATACGTAAATTTCCTCAGGGAATAATTCTGTTTTAACGTTTTCAATAAATTCAAACGACGACCCTGCACTTTGTTGAAGTTCAAGTAAGCTTTGCATCCATTGACGAGCACGTTGCTGAGACGTATTACCTGCGCCATCGCCAGCTTTTTTATACATCCAATGTGCTGCAACGCCTTTGTCGGCCATATGATCCATGTCATGGGTACGAATTTGTATTTCTACAGGAATACCATGCGGGCCAACAAGCGATGTGTGCAACGACTGGTAACCATTTGTTTTAGGTACCGCAATGTAATCTTTAAAGCGAGTTTCAATAGGTTTATATAAATTATGTGCAACGCCTAATACACGGTAGCAGGTATCCATTGAATCGACGGCAATTCTAAACGCATAAATATCCATTACCTCATTAAACAGCAACTCTTTATTTAGCATTTTTTTATAAATGCTATAAAGGTGTTTTTCGCGTCCAGATACCGTAGCAACAATACCTGACTCTTCTAAGCGAGCTTCTACTTCGGTTTGAATATTGGAGATAACTTCTTTGCGGTTACCACGCGCTTTAGCCACTTCCGACTTAAGTGCACGATGGCGCATAGGGTATAATGCTTGAAAACCTAAGTCTTCCAGTTCATTTTTTATATCATGAATACCCAAACGGTTTGCAATAGGTGCGTATATTTCAAGTGTTTCACGCGCTATGCGGCGGCGTTTATCAGGGCGAAGCGCGCCAAGGGTGCGCATATTGTGTGTTCTATCAGCAAGTTTGATTAAAATAACCCGAATGTCTTGGGTCATTGCCATGATCATTTTTCGGTAGTTTTCAGCCTGAAACTCTTTTTTATCTTTAAAGCTCAGCTTATCAAGCTTACTTACACCTTCAACAAGTTCTGCAACAGTTTCGCCAAAAATCTCAGCTAAGTCTTGTTGGCTAAAGTCGGTATCTTCAATTACATCGTGCATTAATGCGGCCATGAGCGTTTCATGATCAAGGTGCATACCTGCGAGGATTTGAGTTACTTCAACGGGGTGAGTAATGTAAGGCTCGCCGCTCGAGCGAGTTTGTCCTTCATGGGCCTCTCGTGCTACCACGTAAGATTTTTGTACCAGCTCTACTTCAGCAGCAGGTAAGTATTCAGAAATTTTCTTTTTTAGACCTTCAAAAAGATACATTCACACTCCAATGTTCTAGTGAAGCAAATTAGGTAACGTTAAGTTAAGAATATACGATGAAAAGAAAGGATTGCCAACGGCTATAGTAGAAATACTGTGCCGTTGGCTAAATCAGACCGGGAGGTCGATTATTGGTTGCCACCAACAATAGCAGCAACAGCAGCAAGTTCAGCTGCTTCTTGATGTTGTTGTTCTTCACGGTCGATTAAATCCATTGATGAGCTATCAACAAGGTTTAATTCAATTTCACGTAAAGCAACAACGGTCGGTTTATCGTTTTCAGGGTCTACTAGTGGAGTTTTACCACCAACAGCAATTTGGCGGGCACGACGAGCCGCAACTAAAATTAAGTCAAAACGATTACCAACTGCATCTACTGCATCTTCAACTGTTACGCGAGCCATCTCAGCACTCCAAAAATAATTTAAAAGCAAAGGCGTAGTTTACTGCACGCAGGGACTTTCGCCAATAGGTAGTGGTCAATTTTTATCAGTTTTACTGATATGAGCCAGTTAAATAACCTTAATTTACTTTAAAAGGTCATTTATCAATTTTTTGTTACGTACTTCTTGAACACTTAATGTTAAACGCTGTGCCATAACAATCGTTTCTATATCATTCAGAGCAGTATCAAAATCATCATTAACAATAACAAAATCGTACTCGTTAAAATGAGATGTTTCAGATTGTGCTTTGGCCATACGAGACGCAATAACATCTGCAGAGTCTTGGCCGCGGTTATTTAAGCGTTGTTCAAGTTCTGCTTTAGAAGGCGGTAGAATAAAAATAGTCTGTACGCTTGGCATAATTTTACGAACTTGCTGCGCACCTTGCCAGTCTATGTCTAAAAATACATCTATGCCTGCGTTAAGTTGCGACTCAATAGCTTGTTTTGATGTACCGTAATAGTTATCAAAAACTTGTGCCCACTCAAAAAAATCATCTTTGGTAATTAATGCTTTAAACTCATCTGTAGTTACAAAGTGATAGTGAACGCCATTTTCTTCACCTGGGCGAGGTGAGCGAGTGGTATGCGATACCGATACTTTCATATCTGCATGTTTCTTAAGTAATGCATTAATTAAGCTAGACTTACCTGCACCTGATGGCGCTGATAAAATAAATAAGTTTCCGCGAGTTTGAGCCATGTTTTTCTCTATCAAAAAATAAACAGGCTTGAGTTATAAATAACCCAAGCCTTTAATTATTACATTGTACTTTATTTAGCTATTTGTGCTCAAGTGAGTCACAGGCGTACTTTACGCTATTCAATATTTTGGATCTGCTCACGCATTTGTTCAATTAAAACTTTAAGCTCCACCGCCGCATTTGTAATATCGCTATTAATAGACTTAGAGGCGAGGGTATTTGCTTCTCGGTTAAACTCTTGCATCATAAAATCTAGGCGACGGCCACATGCGCCGCCTTTCTTAAGAATTTTTTTAGTTTCTTTAACATGAGATTTTAAGCGGTCTAGTTCTTCAGCTACGTCTTGTTTTTGTGCTAGATAAATTAGTTCTTGCTCAAGACGAGACTCGTCAATATTTGTCGTTAAATCTTCCAATTTTTGTTCAAGTTTCTCACGTTGCCATTTAGTAATTTCTGGCATGTGAGTTTCTACAGTGTTTACTTGCTCTAAGATGGCATCAAGGCGAGTTGCTATCATCTCTTCTAAATTTGCGCCTTCATCACCCCGTGCTGATTTAAAGTCTTCTATTACTTCATCAAGCCCTGCAATTAGCGCTGTGTTTACGCTGTCCATATCCAGTTCTTCGGCTTCCATTACACCAGGCCAGCGTAAAATATCAACAGGGTTTATCTCACCATTACTTTGCTGTTGAACCCATTTAGCACTATTTATAAGTTGTTCAGCCAATGCTTGATTGATTGATAACTCACCAACATGAGCTGGGTTTGCAACAAACTTTAAAAATACTTCTACTTTACCGCGCTGTAGATGTTTACGTAAGCGTTCACGAATAACAGGCTCCATCCCACGAAATTGCTCTGGTGCGCGAATAAAGGTTTCAAGGTAACGTTGGTTAACTGATCGAACTTCCCAAGTGCCAGTGCCCCAATCGCCTTTTATCTCGCGACGCGCATAAGCTGTCATACTGTGGATCATGGATGGTTTCCTAAGTTTTATAATACATAATTAGTTATTATTATACCGAAACACTCTCCAACCTCTAGGTAAAATTTAAGTAGCTGAATGTTTTGCAACCAGGTATTTGTTAAATCAGCATGGTATCTGTACTCACATACACTTATAATATGGCAAATTATGAATTAAGGGGATCGTCAATGCGTCCAAGCCAAAGAACACCAAATCAAATTAGACCCGTATCATTTACACGTAATTATACTTTACATGCAGAAGGGTCTGTACTTGTTGAATTTGGTAATACCAAAGTACTTTGTACAGCTACGGTTGAATCGGGCGTTCCGCGTTTCATGAAAGGCCAAGGTAAGGGATGGATAAATGCTGAGTACGGCATGCTTCCAAGGTCAACACACACGCGCAATGCTCGTGAAGCGTCTCGCGGTAAGCAAGGTGGCCGAACAATGGAAATTCAACGTTTGATCGCACGTGCACTTCGCGCTGCAGTTGATTTAAAAGCACTTGGCGAAAACACGATTACTATTGATTGTGATGTCATTCAGGCCGATGGTGGAACACGCACAGCATCAATAAGCGGTGCTTGTGTTGCACTTGTCGATGCACTAACCCACATGCGTGCCAAGGGTATGATTAATTCAAACCCGCTTAAGCATATGATTGCTGCAATTTCAGTTGGCATATATAAGGGCCAAGCTATAAGTGATTTAGAATATATTGAAGACTCAGCGGCAGAAACTGATATGAATGTAATTTTAACTGAAACAGGTAAAATTATTGAAGTTCAAGGCACGGCAGAGGGCGAACCGTTTTCGTTTGATGAGCTTGATGAGTTACTTACATTAGCAAAACACTCTATTAGAGAGATCATTGACGTTCAAAAGCAAGCATTGGCATAAATAAGTAGGTAGCAAAAAATGAAAGATTACCAAAAAGAATTTATTGAATTTGCGCTAGAAAAGCAGGTACTGAAGTTTGGTGAGTTTACCCTTAAATCAGGCCGTACTAGTCCATACTTTTTTAATGCAGGTTTATTTAACACTGGACGTGATTTAGCACGGTTAGGCCGTTTTTATGCTGCAGCTCTTGAAGATGCGGCTATAGAATATGATGTTTTATTTGGACCCGCTTATAAAGGTATTCCAATCGCTACCACCACAGCTGTAGCGTTAGCAGATCATTACAACAAAGATGTACCTTATTGCTTTAACCGTAAAGAGAAAAAAGCGCATGGTGAAGGCGGTACATTAGTAGGCTCACCATTAAATGGTAAAATAATGCTGGTGGATGATGTGATCACTGCGGGTACCGCAATTCGCGAATCAATGGAAATCATTGCAGATAATGGCGCAGACTTAAGTGGTGTATTAATAGCACTAGATCGTCAGGAAAAAGGTAAAGCTGAGCTCTCTGCTATTCAAGAGGTTGAGCGCGACTTTAATACACAGGTAATCTCTATTATTAAACTTGCGGATTTGATTAGTTACCTTGAAAACCAAGGAACAATGGGTGAACATTTAGCATCAGTAAAAGCGTATCGTGATAAATACGGCGTAGCCTAAAATATAAAGCCTCGCATTGCGGGGCTTTCTTTTAACCTTTTAAAGAGCTTATTTAATGAAAGATGTATTCAAACCAAATGGATTAGGGTTCAAGCGTGTATTTAAAGCCACGTACTGCTCCTATCTAGGATTTAAAGCAGCGTTTAATGAAGAAGCCGCATTCAGGCAAGAGTTACTGATCTGCATAATCCTTTTTCCTTTTTCATTTCTGCTGGCATCTTCATTACTTCATTGGGCAATTCTTATGTGCTCACTGCTAGTGGTATTAATTGTTGAATTATTAAACTCAGCAATTGAAGCACTCACTGATCGTGTAAGCACAGAACTACATGTTTTGTCAGGCAGAGCAAAAGATATGGGCTCTGCAGCCGTCACGCTTTCACTAATGATCCTTGTGATCTTGTGGGGAGTGAGTTTGTATATGAAGATCGTCGGATCTTAGCCTACCGTTTCAAAGCAAAATTGATGATACATGTTAATAAAATGAAAGCAATGTTGTTTTTTTAGTGTGTTTAGTTCAAATACTCATCGAACAGTATATTTTTTCAAGTTTTCTACAAAAAAGGGTTGATCTGTTTTCGGATCTCCCTATAATGCGACCCT
>NZ_JBHNYT010000028.1:0-12145 GCF_054960575.1 Pseudoalteromonas sp. PSi26
TAAATGCGGTTTTTTAATACGTGTTAAACGTTATTTAGTGTCATCTTTAGCAACGTCTGATTGCTCTTCAGGCACAACGTCTGCTTCTTGCTCTGATGTTTCTAACTTTACTACTTCAGCAACGGTTTCGTTTTGTATTGGCTTTTCGCCATAAAACGTTTCACCTGACTCAGCCATTGATACTAACGACTCACAGGGTGCAAATATAGCGTTGCTATTAGCAAGCGTAGACATATCCGAACTTACTTTGCTCGTACCGAGTTTATCCATGTAGCTAAATGGGCCACCTAGGAATGGCGGGAAGCCAATACCAAAAATAGCGCCAATATCACCATCACGTGGGCTTGCAATAATGCCCTCATCTAAACAACGCGCAGCTTCATTAAGCATTTGCGCTACACAACGCTGAGCAATTTCACTTTTGTTTAAACGTGAATTAGGCGTTACACCCAGCAACTCGTAAACTGACTCGTCAACTTTTTTGCCTTTTTTCTCGTAATCATAAAAACCACGACCCGTTTTACGGCCAAGGCGTTTTGAATCAATCATGCGTGAAAAGGCATCAGGTCCTTTAAAGCGCTCTCCCAATTCTTTTTCAAGAATAGGTGCAATTTTAGAGCCAATATCAATACCTACTTCGTCAAGTAATGCAAGCGGACCTACTGGGAAACCAAACTCTACAAGTGCTGCATCAATTTTTTCAATTGGCTCACCAGCAAGCATTAAGTTAGCCGCTTCATTTAAGTAAGGTGCAAGTATGCGGTTTACGTAAAAACCAGCCATATCTTTAACAACAATTGGCGTTTTACCCTGCTTACGCGCAAAATTAACAACACGTGCAATTGTCTCTTGAGACGTGCCTTCGTGCGGAATAATTTCAACCAGTGGCATTTTTTCTACTGGAGAGAAATAATGCAAGCCAATTACGTTTTCAGGACGTGTAGCATTTGCCGCAATCTGAGAAATAGGCAACGATGACGTATTACTCGCAAAAATTGTATTCTCTTGGCATTGCTGTTCTACGTCTGCAACCATACCTTGCTTAAGTGCTAAGTCTTCAAATACCGCTTCAATAACTAAATCAATGTGTTTAAAGCCACTGTAGTCAGTTGTACCGGTGATACGGTTCATTGTTAACTGCATATCTGCTTTAGACATAATGCGGCGCTTAAGACGCTTATCAAGAATTTTGTAGGTGTAGTTCATCGCATTGCTAATGCCTTGCTCTGCGACATCTTTAATACGAACAGGCACTTTCGCTTTTACAGCACTTACATGGGCAATACCAGCGCCCATCAGCCCGCCACCTAACACGGCAGTTTTAGTCACTGCTGGCGCGTCATCGTTGCGCCACTCTTTTTTCATTTCGGTGGTTGCAAAAAATAAACCACGAAGCGCTTTAGATTGCTCACTCATAACAAGCGTTGCAAACCCTTCTGCTTCGGTTTTATATGCTTTAAGCTCATCAAGCTCAACGCTCGCTCGTACTGCTTTTATAATAGCCAATGGCGCTGGGTAATGGCCGCCCGTTTTTTTCAGTACGTTTTCTTTTGCTTTTTTAAAGATAAAGTTACGCCCAAATGGGTTTGACTCTAATAGCTTGCTTACTTTATCGAGCTTGGGCTCTTTAGCTTGAGGCTTTTTCTTGGCAGCAAACTCTTTTGCTACTTTTAAAAGTACGCTTTGCGGTACGCAATCATCTAAAACACCCGCTTTTTTAGCCTGCTTAGGACGAATTTGCTTACCAGTTAGCATCCACTCAAGTGCTTTTTGAATACCCACGATTTTAGTTAAACGCTGCGTACCACCGCCACCAGGTAATAAACCTAGTTGAACCTCAGGTAAGCCAATTTTAGTTAAATCGCTATCTGTACCAACACGGTAATCACACGCCAATGCAAACTCTAAACCACCACCAAGCGCGGCGCCATGAATGGCGCTTACTGTAGTATAAGGTAGCTTTTTCATATCAAAAAAAGCTTGATGACACAGCTCGCTAATAGCAAGTGCATCTTCACGTTTTTCTACGCTATCAAGCATCTTTACGTCAGCGCCTGCAATAAAGTTATCGCTTTTACCGCTGATAAAAACCATGCCTTTAACTGCATGTTCTTGTGCTTGCGTAAGTAAAGCTTTTAAATCGTCTGCAAACGAGTCACGCAGGGTATTCATTTTTTCACCCGGCACGTCAATCGTTACAACGGCAATTTTATTTTCGTCTACCGCTAAATTAAATACTGAATCTGTCATTACGCGCTCTCCAATACAAAGGCTGCACCTAAACCACCAGCAGCACATGCTGTTGTTAATGCCAAACCGCCACCACGACGTTTAAGCTCGTTTAAGCTTTGTGTAATTAAGCGAGCACCTGTTGCTGCAAATGGGTGACCATATGCAAGCGAACCGCCATTCACGTTAAACTTATCCATGTTAATTTCGCCAATTGCTTTGCTTCGACCTAGCTTTTCTTGCGCAAACTTGTCTGAAGCAAACATCTTCATGTTCGCAAGGGCTTGCGATGCAAATGCCTCATGCATTTCAATTAAATCTAAATCAGCAAGGGTAATACCAGCTCTGTCTAATGCGATAGGTGTTGAATGCGCAGGACCCATTAACATGTCTTGCTCCACACCAATTGCAGAAAACGCAAAGCTACGTACGTAACCCAAAATTTCGTAACCAAGCGCGCGTGCTTTACTTTCGTTCATCATTAATACCGCAGCTGCTCCATCTGTTAGCGGTGTTGCATTAGCGGCTGTAACCGAACCATGTTGACGGTCAAATACAGGTTTTAGCTTTGCGTAACCTTCAACAGTAGAGTTTTTACGAATATTGTTATCTTCTTCAATAAAGCTTTTATACGGTGGTAAATGAGCCGTCATTACTTCATCTTTTAACTTGCCATCAGCCCAGGCTTGCGTTGCAAGCGTGTGTGAGCGATGTGCTAAAGCATCTTGGTCTTCACGGCTGATATTATGTGTTTTAGCCATTTGCTCAGCAGTTTGACCCATTGAAAGGCCGGTTGAGTACTCTGCAACTGCAGGCGGTACTGGCATTAAGTCTTTCAAACGCAGCTTTGAAAAAATTTGTAAGCGTTGCCCTAAAGTACGCGCCTTGTTTAAATCAACTAAACTACCTGCCAATTTTTTACTTACGCCAATAGGTAATACAGACGATGAATCTGCACCACCGGCAATACCTACACTTACAGAGCCAGCCATAATAGACTCAGCCACGTTAGCAATTGCCTGAAAGCTAGTAGCACATGCACGTGACACTGAATAAGCATCAACACCGACAGGCATGCCTGTACCCAGTACAATTTCACGCGCAATATTCGGCGCTTCCGGCATTTGTACTACTTGACCAAATACAAGTTGATCGATTTCTGATTTGTCAAAATTTAATCGCTCAAGCATTTCGTTAACCACTAATTTCCCCATATCAAGTGCTGGTACGTGGTGGAATGCTGTTGCTTGTTTTGCAAACGGTGTACGAAGGCCACTTACTATGGCAATACGATCACCCTTTGGTGTTTTTAGTATGTTTTGCTCAGACATTTATGCTCTCCCGCTGACAGGTCTGACCTGTTTGTTTTCCTCGATTCTAAACAACCCGTGTGCTAAAGCCAATAGATAAACTGAAATTTATACAAAGTAGTCATGTTTACATATCACACAATAGGCTTTTTTAAACGCATTTACAAAGATTTGTGGTACGCTAAAAACCGTTAAAAAATAACGAACTATTTTAAAAAATACAGTCTAACTCTTGAGTTACCCTATTATAAACCTTATAAATAGGTCAGTATTTGCAACCTAACCCATTTAGGTACTAACCCAGCTGACGAGGACAGTCCACTTATTATGGCAGCTAACGCATTTTCACAATTAAAAACGTACTTAGATACACAAATCATTGGCCAGCCAGAGCTTACTCAAGCACTACTTATTGCTATTTTAGCTGACGGCCACTTATTAGTTGAAGGCCCACCAGGGCTTGCAAAAACACGCGCAGTAAATGCGCTTGCAAAAGGGATTGAAGGTTCGTTTCAACGTGTCCAGTTTACACCCGATTTATTACCGGCCGATGTAACTGGCACCGATATTTACCGCCAACAAACAAGCGAGTTTGTGTTTGAGAAAGGCCCACTTTTTCATAACCTTATTTTGGCTGACGAAATAAACCGTGCCCCAGCAAAGGTGCAGTCAGCTTTACTTGAAGCCATGGCTGAACGTCAAGTTACGGTAGGTAAAAACACGTATCCACTTAGCGACTTATTTATGGTTATGGCAACTCAAAACCCGCTAGAGCAAGAAGGCACCTACCCGCTCCCTGAAGCACAGCTTGACCGCTTTTTATTACATTTAAGTATTGGTTATCCGGGCGCCGAGCACGAGCTTGACATATTACGCTTAACGCGCGGTGAAGCATTAAAAGAGCAACAAGCTGTTTTACAAAAAATTAGCCAAAGCGATTTATTTGCTGCCCGCCAAGCAATTTTAGGTTTGTACTTAGCCGAGCCTCTTGAGCAATATTTGGTTCAACTTATTATTGCTACGCGAGAAGGAGCAAAGTTAGATGAACAACTAGGCCGCTGGATTGAATTTGGCGCCAGCCCTCGTGCCACTATCGCGCTCGATAAATGTGCACGTGCTCATGCATGGTTACAGGGCCGCGACTTTGTAGCCCCTGACGACATACAAGCGGTTGTTCACAATGTACTACGCCATCGCATTATTTTGAGCTACGAAGCCCAAGCCGATGGTGTTACAAAAGATCAAGTAATTAGTCGAATTGTAGAACTGGTAGCTGTACCTTAATTTATGCATAAACAATTAGACCCTCAGGCATGGCTGAAACAAAGCCATAGCCACGGTGTTAATTTAGCACTAAAAGAGCTGATGTATTACAAAGCCAAAGCGCAACTGCTTGAGCTTGCGCCTAAGGTTAAAATTAAAAATACTTTAGCAGGGCAATATCTCGCACCGCATAAAGGCCGTGGTATGGAATTTGCCGAAGTTCGCCATTACCAGCAAGGTGACGACATTCGTTCAATTGACTGGCGAGTTACAGCGCGTACAGGCGAAACCCATACAAAACTTTTTCAAGAAGAAAAAGAACGCCCAGTTTTTGTATTTACCGATTTTTCAAACTCTATGCTATTTGGCTCAAAGCTACTGCTTAAGTCAGTACAAGCTGCGCACATTAGTGCATTAGTTGCTTGGTCTGCGTGCCAGCGTGGCGACAGAATTGGCGGCATTGTATTTAACCAGCACGCTCATTTAGAGCTCAAACCCAGCGCGCGAGAAAAAGCCGTATTAAAGCTTTGTCACAATTTATGTGCTAACCACCAGCAAGCCCTTGGGGGAATAGATGCAAAAGCCCACAATAACTTTAGTGATAACCTAAAGCGCCTTAATCATTTGGCAAAGCCTGGTAGCTTGGTGTATTTGGTATCAGATTTTAGTTCTCTTGACGATGCAAGCTTCAAACAGCTTGAAATACTTAGCCGTCATTGTGAGCTTATTGGGTGTCATATTAGCGACCCATTTGAACATCAATTACCGGCTTATAAAAATACTGTAAGCGTTAGTACAAATGGCCAAGATATTGCTTTGCCACTAATGGATAATGCCTTTAGAGCGCGCTTTGCTAAAAATGCAGAAGATACATTCAATAAGCGCCTTACTCGCTTAACTAAATCGGGTCTTAATTTAATATCGTTCAATGCAGCCAAACCACTTGAACTGCAGCTTGTGAGAAAATAAACCATGCAAACCAATCCACTCGATGGCCTGCACGATGTAATAGCACCTAACCAAGTTGATTGGTGGCCACTCGCCCCTGCTTGGTGGGTTATTATTGCTCTACTTTGCATTGCGCTTTTAACCGGTGTGTATGCAATTTATAAAGCGTACCAATTTAAAAAAGCAAAACGTTATGCCGTATCATTAAGTCAACAAGAGCAATACCCTCAGCATTTACATATTATTTTAAAACGCCTAGTTGTTGAATATTACGGTAAGCACCTTGCCACACAACCTACAAAGCAGTGGTGTGAAACGCTTAATACACTTAGTGGACTCACGTTTACTGAGCAAGAAATTTTAAGCTTATACAGTAGCGAAAATAACAATGTCGATTTAAGTGAAAAATTTCGACAAGCAATCAAAAACTTTAAAGTAAAGGAGCCGCTATATGTTTGAATTTAGTTGGCCATGGCTTTTTTTGCTCCTTCCGTTACCTTTACTGCTTTTATTACTAAAGCCAGCAGCAAGTAGTAACAACACTCGCATACGAATTCCGGGGTTTGCTCAGCACAGCTTGAGTAATCAAAGTATTGAACCTCGATCACGTCGTTTATCGTTATTTGAATGGCTACTTTGGTTATTACTTGTCAGCGCAGCTGCTAACCCCACGTGGTTAGACGAGCCTATTTTGTTGCCAAATGAAGGCCGAGATATCATGCTTGCGGTGGATTTATCTGGCTCGATGACCGAACAGGATATGGCCTACAATGGTCAATATGTTGACCGCTTAACAATGGTAAAAGCAGTACTTAGCGACTTTATAGAACAACGCACTGGCGACAGACTTGGACTTATTTTGTTTGGCGATACGGCGTTTTTACAAACACCTTTAACGCGCGATCTAAAAACGGTAACTAAAATGCTTAACGAAGCACAAATAGGTTTAGTTGGACGCGCGACAGCTATTGGCGACGCACTTGGCTTATCAGTGAAACGTTTTGCTAGTAAAGACGACAGTAACCGAATCGTTGTGCTATTAACAGACGGTCAAAATACCGCGGGTAACTTAAACCCTGACGACGCATTATTACTCGCCCGCGAAGAGGGCATTAAAGTCTATACCATAGGTGTCGGCTCTGATAACCCACGTGGTTTTAGCCTATTTAATATGGGTGGCTCAGGCGGAAGTAATTTAGATGAGCGCCTACTAAAAAATATAGCTGACGATACCGGCGGCCTTTACTTTAGAGCTAAGGATGTAGCGGGCCTCAAACAGATTTACGCAGAGCTTGATAAACTAGAGCCCATTAGTGCGGACGAAAAAACCTTTCGCCCACAAAGCTCATTATTTTATTACCCGCTACTTATTGCCATTTTACTAATTAGCTTAAACGTGATGCTAAGTACATTGCGCGCATTAAAGGAGCCAAACTAATGGATTTTGAATTTATTCGCCCTGCCATTTTATGGCTGCTTATACCTGCAATTGGCCTGTTTTTTGTAGCGTTAATTAAGCACAAAAAAACCACAGACGTGCAATTAATTGCACCGCACTTAGCCCAATTTGTCATCAGTGATACCAACACAAAAGCCAGCCAACCACTTTGGCTGATAGCTGTATTTTGCAGTTTAGGGGTTTTATTCAGTGCAGGCCCAAGCTTTGAAAAAAAACAGGTACCTGTTTTTCAAAGCAAAAGTGCTCGTGTCATCGTTATGGATATGTCTTATTCAATGTACAGCACCGACATTTTACCAAACAGGTTAACGCAAGCTCGTTTTAAATCCCTTGATATGATTGAGCTTTTTAAAGAAGGTGACACCGCGCTAGTTGCTTATGCTGGCACTGCGTATACCATATCGCCACTAACCAATGATGCCACAACACTCAGAAATTTAATTCCAAGCTTAAGCCCCGACATAATGCCCGACAAAGGCTCTAATGTTTTAGCTGGCCTGGATATGGCAAAAGAGCTATTAAATCAGGCAGGTTATATTGATGGTGATATTATTTTAATAACCGACGGTATAGAACAAGAAGAACAAAGCGATGTAACAAGCTTTATAAATAACACAACATTTAGACTCAATATTTATGGTGTAGGGTCAGAGGAAGGTGCGCCTATAAAGTTACCTGAAGGTGGTTTTTTAAAAGACCGGTACGGTCAAATTGTGATCCCTACTATAAATATTTCACAACTAAAAAGTTTGGCCACCCGCAGCGGTGGTAAATTTGCGCGCTATCAACCAAGTAATAGCGACATAAACACGTTTTCGCCGATGGCTAATAGTGAGTTATTAAAAGATGAAACGCAAAGCCAAGCACTGTGGCGTATTGACGCCGGTATTTACGGGCTTTTGCTCTTGTTACCATTTAGTTTGTATTTATTCAGGCGCTCTGCCTTTTTAGGCGCGGTTTTGTTGCTTACCTTTTTACCGCAGCAAAACGCGTATGCATTGGAGCTCCCTACACTATTAAAAAATACAGACCAACGGGCTCTCACCGCCTATAAAAATGAAGAATACGATAAAGCCGCTAACGCGAAGTCAAACCAGTTAAAAGGCGCAGCGCTTTACAAACAAGGCAATTATAACGCCGCTTTGGATGCCTTTAGTAAAGATAAGTCCGCCACAGGTTACTATAACTATGGCAATGCACTTGCCAAAGCGGGCAAACTTGAAGAGGCAATAAACGCTTATAAGCAAGCTCAAACGCTGCAAAGTGATTTTAGTCAAGCCGCAGATAACCAAGCCTTAGTTGAGCAGCTGTTGAATCAACAAGAACAGCAAAACCAGCAAGAACAAAGTGGTGATGAATCTCAAAATCAAGAAAACCAGCAACAAAGTGATCAAAACCAACAACCCAATAACGAACAATCTGGGCAAGAGCAACAAAATAATGAGCAAAACGACTCGGCAAAAGGTGAAAACCAAAGCCAGAGCGATGCGAGCGAAAAATCAGAGCAAGAGTCTGAACCCTCTGAAGATCAGCAAGGGCAAACCGGTGAGCAATCAGAGGAGCAAAATAAACCTGATATGCAAGCACAATCACAAAGCGAACAAAGCGAAAATAAAAACGCTGAACAGCCTGACCAGCAACAGCCCCAATCGCAAGCAATGAGTGAGCAACCCGTTAGCGACGAGCAAAAACAAAAAGCGCAACAACAGGCAATGCAAGCACAAGCCAGTGAGCTTACAAATGAAGAAAAAGAAAAAGCCCAGCAGCTTAATCAGTTACTCAGAAAAGTACCAGACGACCCAGCAATTTTACTACGGAATAAAATGCAACTCGAAGCCCAAAAAAGACAATATCAACGCCGCCCTACAGGAGTAGAAAAATCATGGTAATGCGATTATTTTGCTGTTTATTGCTACTATGCGCGATGCCGTCATTCGCAGCAACGAAACTCGAAGCAAGCGTAGATAAAAACCCAGTGTTAGCGGGTGAGTTTTTTATGCTTAATATATCAATAGACGATACCGTGAAAGGTGAACAACCCGATACATCTGTACTGCTGAAAGATTTTGTAGTCGGCCCAACAAGTTTAAGTACGCGAACTAACATCATAAACGGTAGCATTAATAAACAAACCACGTGGAGCGTTAAATTAATGACCCGCACCGAGGGGCAGTATACTATCCCCTCATTTACGGTAAGTGGATTTAGCTCGCAGCCAATTGATTTAACCGTGACAAAACGTGCTGCAAACGCTGACAATAATAATGACATTTTTGTAAGAACATCACTTTCAAGCAATTCACTCTATGTGCAAGAAGCAGGCGTTTACACACTAAAACTATACTTAGCTAAAGAGTTACTTGATGGTAGTTTAAGTACACCGAGCATGGAAGATGCACAGCTAACACAACTAGGTAAACAGACAGAAAGTTACGAATTAGTTGATGGTAAGCGCTACCTGGTTATTACCCGAGAGTATTTGATTCAACCCCAAAAAAGTGGTCCTTATACTATTGCTGCCCCCGTATTTCAGGGCCGAGTGCAACAAAATTATCGCCAGTTAGAAGTGTCTGCAATTGGCGAAGACCAACAAATAGAAATTAAACCCATTCCCAGTGATTACAAAGGTGCATGGCTGCCCAGTGAACTGGTGAACCTTGGTGAAGAATGGCAACCAAGTGATGACACCATTGAAGTAGGTACACCTATAACTCGTACAATTACACTTACAGCGCTTGGCGTCACCAAAGAACAACTCCCAGATATAGAAATGCCAACAATAAATGGGATCCGTAGCTACCCTGATCAAAAAGAGAACAACAACGCAGTAAGAAATGGGCGTGTTGTTTCGCAACAAACTGCATCGTATGCATTATTGCCACAAACACCGGGCACTTACACCTTACCTGAAATTAAATTACCTTGGTTTAATACTAAAATTAACCGTATTAGTTTTGCCACGCTCCCAGCGCGCACAATTACTGTAACACCAAGCAGCACAGTTATTAATACCCCTGTAAATACAGAGCAAAGTATTGAGAACACACCCGTTGATGAAACTAAAGCTGACGCTAATACATCAGCCCAAATACAAACTCCTCGCAGCTACACGCCACTATGGCTTATTGCTGTTGCTGTACTGGGTTATATTTTATGGATTGGCACTGCAATTTTTTATTGGGTTACCCGTTCTAATATAAATACCATTGAAAAAGTGAAGCCTTTATCTACTCCGCTCAGCCAGCCAAGTTTAAAAAAGCTGTTAAACATACAAAAAGCAGGTGATGTTAAGGCCTTTTACAATGAGCTAAATAATTACGCAGTACAAATAACCAAACAGGATACCGGCGCTATTGATGAGTTATGCCGACGGATTAATAACTCACAGTTGAGTACTGAGGTAATTCAATTACAAGCGCAATTGTATGGAAATAAAGCTACAAACAGTGACCTTGGTGCTATTATAAAAATACTTGAGAACGAGCAAGCTCAAGCATCAAATTTGCAACAAACTGTATTAAAAGACCTTTATAGCTAAAATAAAGTTACGTATGAGTCTTTTTTCATTAAATAAAAATATAGTAGTAAAAAAGTGCTTATGCTGGGAAATAAAAAATCAAATAATCAGGTCTTAATCGATATGGCAGAGAAACAAAAACGTTATGAAGCCTTAGTTCACGTTTATAATAAAGAGCTTTACCGCTTTGCATACTGGTTGTGCCGTGATCCACACATAGCTGATGATTTAGTACAAGAGACATTTTTGCGCGCTTGGCGCTCACTTGATTCTTTACTCGATCAAAAAGCAGCAAAACCGTGGTTACTGACTATTTTACGCAGAGAAAACGCACGACGATTTGAACGTAAACAGTTTGATTACAGTGATGTAGAAAACGATACGCTGGTTGATGAAACCAGCCACTCGCTTGATGATGAAATGGAGCAAACTGTTATTCAACGACAAATTGGATTGCTATCTGACGAATACAGAGAGCCACTATTATTACAGGTCGTAATGGGGTGCACCGGCGAGGAAATTGCCGACATACTTGATTTAAATAAAAACACGGTGATGACACGTTTATACCGTGCTAGAAACCAACTTAAAGAGGCTTTAAGCCGTGATGATGAACAACTTAAAGGGGCATCAAAATAATGGATGAACTTGAGTTTCGTCGCCGCACTATTGCGCAACCAAACGATGTTGATAAGGAACTTATGGAGTTTGCCCATAGCAACCCTGAGCGACAAAGTTTTATTACCGAAATGAAAGAATTTGATAAACACCTTCAAGATGCACTCGATATACCTGTGCCTGATAACTTAGCTGATCGTATTATTTTAAATACATCGTTAAAAGAAAAAGCCTTACAAGAAGAGCAAGCTGCTGGCACCAATGTTGTTGACGCTAAATCGCGTTTTAAGTTTGACCGTGTGCACCTTGCCTTAGCGGCATCATTTATGGTCGCAGTGAGTGCGTTTTTTTTCAGCTCAGAGCAGCATATTGGCCACGAAGCGGGCGAACATGCACTTGCGCATGTGTACTACGAAATAAATGCCCTTGATAAAAAATCCCCTATCAGCCTTCAAAGTGTCAATGACAAACTGGCCGTACTTGGTGGTTACATAGATGAGCTTCCTGGCGATATAACTTACGCAATGTTTTGTGATTTTAAAGGGGAAAGAGGCTTACATTTAATTTTTGAATCGGACTTTGGTCCAATGACGGTATTTATTGTACCTTCAGAAAATAAATCGTTTGGTTTAGGAAATGATCATTTCCAAGATGAGCGCTTTGAAGGCCAAATCAATCGCGGGTCGCAGGCTGATACCATTTTGGTTGCCAGTGTGGGTGCACCACTAGATACCTATAACGAGCGAGTAACCAACGCAATTCGCTGGCTCTAAGCCATAGTAAATAAAAAACCGCTTAGTA
>NZ_JBHNYT010000029.1:0-8404 GCF_054960575.1 Pseudoalteromonas sp. PSi26
CATAATGGCGAAGCCGCCCCGCATGTATGCGTCCCAGCCCGCGCAGCGGGCGAGCTTAATTTTTTTGTTATGTCTCATTGGTAAAAAACTTCCTTGTATATGCTAGGAGCACAATAGTCATTTAAGCTGACCACTACGAAGTGTTTTCTCACAAGCCCCGCATCTATTTCATACCATGCCACAGTTTGGTTATCTTCTTCATACAAGTCTAGAGGGAAGATGAATGTTGGTTCTTCAAGGCTGTCTGATACCAGCCATACTGAATAAGAACTTTGACCTTCAATGCTCTCTGGTAATTTAATAGTTACAGAGAAGTTCGAATCCCTAAGGGTTGTATCAATAGCAACATC
Source organism: Pseudoalteromonas sp. PSi26 (assembly GCF_054960575.1). Lineage (NCBI taxonomy): Bacteria > Pseudomonadati > Pseudomonadota > Gammaproteobacteria > Alteromonadales > Pseudoalteromonadaceae > Pseudoalteromonas > Pseudoalteromonas sp. PSi26. Next base: position 351 of record NZ_JBHNYT010000029.1, read on the forward strand.
TTCACCACGTTTGGAATTGAACTGTTCGCGCATTTCATCGGTCACTATGCAGGATGAGGCAAGACAGCCAAAATTGACTAATAGAAGTAATAAAAAAATTAACCGCATTTATCAATTCCTTCTGAGACATAACACCCCAAGAAGGGGCAATAACACATGGGCTAAAATAAGGAACGAAGTGACGGGAGCCCACGTGTTATTGTCCCGCTTACTTGGTTTGTTATATTTTCAAATCACCATAAACTTATAGTTTTTTGGTAATAAATGAGATGATGGTTCATCTTCTGGTACTGCATATACAACCTCTCGATACTCCTTCGAGTAATAGGTAGTGCTTAGACACTGCCCATAACCCTCATGAGGCACAATAAAGGTTACTTCTTCTGGAGCAATTTCTAGACGCTCAGACTCAATGCGCCACTCTCTCTCCCATGTAAAATCAATTTTCGGTGGATCAAATGTGACATGTCTCCATTTTAGAGAGTTAGGAAGCAGTTCGTAGTCGCATTTTGGTTGATAAATAACAGGTCTTCCTCCACGAGAAAAAATATAGTTTTTCTCAAATCGTACTCCAAACTTTTTATACCTGTATTCCTCTCTATGAAATTGATTCATCGGTGTTTCGGTAAAACAAACACACTTGTGTTTACCTTTTATGAACCCATCACCGCCTAATAACTGCCTACTTTCTATAATTTTGCACAGAATCTCAATTGCCAACTCTTCAGTATCGGCTTTTACCCAATGATAAAGATATTGAGATATATCAGTTCTCACCAAACTCTCCGAAAATATAACGCCTCATTCAGAGGCTGATAATAGCTTGCTAAAATTGTGAAACGAAGTGAAACCGAGCAAGCTGTTAGCAGTCCTACTTCTGAAATGACTTGTTATATTTTTTCAGCTCTAAACTTATAGTACGCTTCTAAGGCTAAGGGTACTGAAATATATGGGTTCTCGACATGACTAGCACCAACACTGTAACTATACTCTGAGTATAAATTTGTTGGTGCATCAGAATCTATTGCAGCTAATAATCCTTTAAAGGAGCCTGTAATAATGTCATTTTCAGCACCACCTAGACTCAAATATAAAAATAATGGCTTGCCATTAACCCTATTTAATCCTTTTTTAAACTCTCTAACAACGACAGATTTGTCGTACCAAGCAGCAGGACTAAATGCAAAATAACCAGAGAACAAGTCAGGCTTGGTAACTATTGTATATAAAACAAAGCTACCTCCAGCCGAGAAACCGCTTAAAACTCTATTGTCATTAATGGCATAATTAGTTTCAATATAGGGTAAAACTTCTTTCTCAATAAATTCTAGAAATAAATCTGCTTTGCCAAATATTGATGGGGAGTTATCAGTTGCTGGTCGCGCCTCTATCTTTACATCTTTTCTTGCGTAAGGTGGAACAAGATCCCTATTTCGTGAATCAACCCAAAATAGATTAGGTATTGCCACAATAATTGAATCTTCAACTTTATTTGTATGAGATAACTCCGCCATTGATTCGTCCCAACGGCTCAAATTGAAATTACCATCTGATTTAATAATTAAAGGATAACTTTTTTTCTTATCGTAGCCTTTGGGTAAACGAATAAATATTTTCCTTTCCTCCTCTAGAACGGAAGAGTAGATATTATGATCAATAAAATCAGAGGTATATTCTTCTATATACCTTTTTGAAAGAACGAAACTTGAAATCATAAATATGACAGAAATGACCATAATTACTATTAGCTTAATTGAAAATTTCACCAAACCTTCCTTGAAAAATATAACGCCCTAATAATAGGCAAAAAATTGTTGGCTAAAATGTTGAGGAACGAAAACAGCCAACTGTTTTTTTGTCCTTATTAATTAGCTTGTTATAAGGTATTTTAATCCGGCCTATAATCATAGTTTTTTCTTTCTTCGACCGATATTACATTTTTAACCATATCTTTTTCACAAGCGCCGTACTTTAAGAAGTTTTCACGGCCTTGCCGAATTGATAGTCCATGATTTACCCCAGTAGGCTCGTCTAATCCCCAACCAGTACCTTCATCCTCCCAGAAGCAAATAGGACAAATTAAATAGTTACCGCTTTCTGCAATACTGATGTATTCACAACATTCGCATTTTACTCGAGGCGTAGAATCTTCTGGAGAATACCACTCTGGTTTTCGTTTAAATAAATTGCGGATTACTCGGAACATCCGTATACCTTATAACGCCGCAAATAAACGGCAAAAATTAGTTGGCTATAGTTTGTGAGGCACGAACAAAGCCAACTGGTTTTTGTCCGCCCTTTTTAATTTGCCTTGTTATGTGTACTTTAGCTCTATAATTTCCAGAGCTTCAACTTTAAGGCTAACAGCTTTATTTTTTGCATCTGTTACTTGAGCACAAGATTCAGGATCATCAGAGTCAAACCATTCGAGGTGAGTCATAACCTCCATTGCGTTAGCTAACACAACATTTTCTGTTTCGTCCTCATAAACGATGCAAATAGGATATTCTGGAGTGTTTTCCAATGCTCAATTGTCCTTCTACACATAACTTCCAAATATGGGACGCAAACACGTGTGCAAAAATGGCGAAGCCGCACACGTGTTTGCGTCCCAACGAGCGCCAGCGAGTGCCGTAATTTGTTTGTTATATTTCATTGGTAAAAGACTTCCTTGGTGACATCAAAGCCACAATCCTCACCGAATGTAACGACTATCAAGTGTTTTCGAACTAAGCCTGCGTCGATGTCAAACCAAGTTTTAAATTCACTTCCTTCTTCAAAACTTTCTAGGGCTGCCGCAAACGTTGGTTCGTTAAAACTGTCAGCGACTAAGTGGAAACCTTGAAACGGCTCAGAGTTAAGTGCTTTTGGGGCTGAAATCAACACTGTGTAGTTATGTCCAGATAGTTTTACATCTATTGATATTTGCTCTGCGTACTTGGCGTTATACATTTCTCTCATTTCATCTGAAATACTACACCCTGCTTGGGCGCCAAATGATAGTGAAATTAGAAGTCCAAAAAAGTATTTGAGCATCAATTGCTCCTTGAAATATAACTTTGAGCTAACGGGCAATAACGGAATGGCAAAATATGCGAAGCATGCCACTGCGTTACTGTCCCAGCGAACGCAGTGAGCGAGTTTAGCGCCTTGTTATGTGTCGTACTCACAAACAACCTCATCTTGGTTAACGTGAATTACAATTCGGTCGTTTACCATATTGTCATAGATGTACATACAACTACCATTTACTACGTTCCCGTTAGAAAAGCTGAATTCGTATAAAATGGTTCCATCATTCTGGTCTAAAGAATAGTAAACGCGATTGTGTTGTCCGTTTTCTATAAGTCCAAAATCCAGATTTGATTTTGGCAATTCAGCGCTTGCCTGCTTAATTTGCACACCTGAGTTATTAATGATTTCTATACTAGGTAAAACCCAATAAATAGCTTGGTGAACGCCTATAGAGCCGAGAACCAAAATCATACCGATCTTAAAAAGAGTATTCATTTAAAATGCCTAGGACACATAACTTTTAAATAAGGGGCGCAGGCATGTGGGGCATAATGGCGAAGCCGCCCCGCATGTATGCGTCCCAGCGAACGAAGTGAGTGGCTTAATTTTTTTGTTATACGAACCACCCAAAACAACCACGAGTGTTATTTCTCTTTGTTTTTGGGTTTTGCTTTAGGCCGCCAAATGACGGGCTTTCGGACTACCGCTGGCTTTTCTAGCTTGATTGCAGATGTTAAAAGCTGCTTGAACCATAGCAATAACCATACAACAAGCTCTCCTAGTAGAACAAAAACAAGTAGAAAAAAATCAAATACGCCAATAGTTGAGCCTGCTGCGACAAAAACACTCGAGACTAATTCAATAATAAATGCGCAGGCAGCTACGGCAGCTTCAACAATCATTATTACTAAAGCAAAAAGAGCTTCTATCACTAAACGTTCCTGTTCGTATAACGCCTTGCTCACCGGAAAATTGGGAGCGCAGCGAGTAATTTTTCCTTGTGCAGCAACTTGTTATGTAACTATTGAACCGCAATATGGACTTCTATTACATCGCCGTTTGGGTAATATTCAAAGTCTGTTGAAAATAACCTTTGATGCTCACAGTTCTCATTAGAGAAGTATTCCCATACCTCTGTCCATGCGTTGATGGCAATTTGAGGCATTTCTCCTTTTTGTGTGAACACTAGATACTTACCTTCGGGAATAGTTATTTGCTCAATATTTACACCTGATGGGTATGTCTGACCATCAAAACCAGCGAGAACGGTGAACATCCCGTTCTGATCTGATTCATAGTTGTAATAAGCACCGTAAACACGCTCACCATTTTTATAGTCAACAGGAATTTTTTCATCGAAAGATTGCCACAATGCGGGGATTTTTCCATTTGGACTCATTTCTGCCGCATTATTTGTTTTTGTCGATATTCCGTTAATAGTTTTTTCTGCAACGATTCTTAATTCCATCACAATACTCTTGTAGTTACATAACGCCCGCCTAACACGCAATGTGTTGGCATGGCTTTTTGCGTTGTTTGCCAAAAACATGACAACTTTACATTGTCGGAGTTTAGGCGCTTGTTATATTCCTTACGCCATTGCAAAATCAATTTGATGAACTCTAGCTAGGTTTACATTATGTTTTGCTTGCCAAAGATCATAATTGTCTTGCATCGATAGCCAACTTTCAGGGCTACGGCCAAGCGCTTTCGATAGTCGTAAAGCCATTTCTGGAGTAATAGCACTTTTAGCTTTTAAGATACGGCTTAAAGTTGAAGGAGAAACATCTAATTGCTTTGCAACAAATCGGCAACTATAGCCAAATGGTTCCATATAAACATCGGAAATAAATTCACCCGGATGCGGTGGATTATGCATATTCATTAGTGATAATCCTCATAATTTAAAATAAAAGCATTGCCATCTTTAAATTCGAATGTGACTCGCCAATTACCATTTACAGTAATAGACCAAATTCCATCTCGTTTACCTTTTAAGGCATGTAACTTAAACCCAGGTAAGTCAATGTCGTCTAAAACAGTCGCAGTATCAATAGCGGCAAGTTGCATTCTAAGTCGACGCTCATGCTTAGCTTGAATGCCAGCAGTTGTGCCTGACTCAAAGAACTTTTTCAGTCCTTTATGTTTAAATGATTTAATCATAACCGAAAGTGTAGCGCGTTGCGCAACGCGTGTCTAGAAGGAATATAACGCCCTGTTAAGGGGCAAAATTTAGTTGGCTAAAATGTTGAGGAACGAAAACAGCCAACTGTATTTTGTCCTTCTTAAACAGCTTGTTATACGTATTTTAGATACAATCACGACTAACATAGCAAATAATATATAAAGCATAAAGCGGATACATAAATAAAAAACCACCACCAATAACAGATGAATAAATCAATTTATTGGAACTTGAAAGCCTATATGTAAGCATTGCTATAAACGGTGATACTGATAAAGCCAAAATTACCGCAAGTAACTTTAAAACCCCCTTTGAATCTGGCAAGGCTGCAAGTATGTGGGATTCAAGAAACCAAACATTAAAAACACAAACCACTAAAACGCTTAATACCACAAAATAATTAGCTTGTTTCGAGCTTTTGGAAAAGTACAAAGTTGCGAGAGTGAGCAATAGGCAAGCTACTGGAGGAATTAGATATTGTAGCGGCACTCTTCGAATACTCCCTTATACGTATAACGCCCCGTTAACGGGCGAGCGTTGTTCGCGAGTCCTTGCCAGCGTTGTTTGCTGGCGTTTTCGTTAAACGGCTTGTTATACATGCGATTCCGTCCGATTTCTGAACTTTTCATAATCACGTTTAAGCGCTAAGAGAAACAATGCTGCTATAAATAACCAATAGAAACTCACTAGCAACACTGAAAAACCCTCTAACATCAGATTTGTAATCACTGCTATAACTAATACAAGCATTTCGACACTGCCAAGAACTACTGCCCAATTTTTACGACGCCTTAAGCCAAAAACTATAAAAGCATTTAAAATAGCTACTAGGATAGAAAAAGAAGAAAAATAAGTCAGGTTAGCATCGGTAAAATTGCCAAGCATTACACCAATAAAAATCCCCATTTGGGCTAACACTGCCACAATAACTGAGAACAAAGTTAAAAAGCTAAATCCAACTGCCGATCCTTTCAACCTAACCTCCAATATCCATTAGCATGTATAACGCCCAATTAACAGGCAAAAAAAAGTTGGTTAAAATAAGCGACGAAGGAGCAAAACCAACTGTTTTTGTCCTTGTTTAATTGTTTGTTAGGTAACATTTACCACGTTAGCCTTACTTTTCGACTGCCATAACCAAATAGAAGAACCAATACAGAAACCTAGAAATAATGTTTGAAGTTGTAAAGCAGAACTATCCGAAAGAACGTTTAATAAATAAAAAGCAACAGAATTAATTGCTACGTCGCTAAGCATTATAACCAGTGTTAACACCAAACCAGCGTTACGCCATTTAATTAACAAGTAAACAGCCACAATATCTATAACAGCCAACGCTGTCCAATAAATATTAACCCATTCAGGAGCAAATTTATAAGGCAAGAATCCATAATATAAATTATCAAATATGTGAGTTGCACCACCTATAAATAGGCAGAAACACAAAACGAAAATTACTACTCTATCCATGAGTCTATACACCTGATTTGTTACCTAACGCCCTGTTAAGGGGATTATAATAGTTGGCTAAAATGTGAAGCGAAGCGAAACCGAGCCAACTGTTAGAAGTCCCGCTTAAACAGCTTGTTAGCTACTTTACCCTAGCTCATCATCCAGTTTTTTAAGTTGTAAGGCTGCATCTTTTGCTGAACCAAAACTGTTAGTATGAGGTAAATATGAAATTGATCGAAATAGAAAGTAAGCAGAAATAATATAACCCATTGACGCAAAAATATAATTGAAATTACTTACAAGCAATGTAAACACTAAAATTATTAGCGCTTTAATAAAGTAATGAAATGCTCCATATATGCAAACATAAAAACTATATGACGACAGATCTTTGATCTCTTCGGCATACCATGACAAGGCAAAATAACCTGATACCTTTTTATCTTTGCTAAATTTATCAGTAGAAAAATTAATAGTTTTTTCCCCTACTTTAAATAGCAGCCAAAATAAAAAAGAACCTAAAGCACCTTGAACAATTACTGGCCACTCTAAGATTTGATTGAAATATTCCATATTATCTCCAGACTGTAAATAAAGTAGCTAACGCCTCAATAACCGGCACGCTTTAGCGTGTCCGGCGCCATAGGCGCGAAGTTGATTGACTTGTTAAGTGTTTTCACAAATAAACCATATGCCTTCTAACTGTTAAATCTGACTCTTTGAATTTTACAATATTAAATTCTTCATTAATGTTACTTGGCAAAGACTGGTATTCTGTAGGCGAACTTATATAAGTTGTTATGGTTTCTTTTGTTTGTGGGTTGCTTACCCTAAAGCCATGAAACCATAAAGACTCTGTATTTATGTAAATAGCTTCAAAGCCATAAAGTGCTTCTTTTAATGCAAGCTCCTTATAGGGTCTCCCCTCGTAATTTTTTATTTCATAGTTTTCTGGCTTTGTATTAAACCCATTGTATAAGCTAGTCATTATGTATGAAGGATCAGTCAGGTATAAAATGTAATCCACTAAATCTTTGTTGTTTTTCTTAAACTTTACTCCTGAAGATTCACCATGCTTCCATTCATATACATAGTCTCCTTTAGTTACCAAGTTCCAGCCTTCGTTATGCTGATAAACTACAACTTCATTCTCAGTGTAATATAGCTCCGTAGATAAGGAGGTACTCTCAATTTTTACATGATTTTTATTATTGGCTAAAAATGCATTTTTAATCCTTTCTGATAGCTTTGGATATACGATTGGTTTAGGGTTTTTAGCTGATTTTTCATATACGTCCAGATAGAACGAAATTCTCTCATCCCAATCACCTGCAAACACGAAGCTACAAAAGAATATCGTTGCGGAAAAAATTATGGCTCTCATGACTCTCCTTGACACTTA
>NZ_JBHNYT010000030.1:0-4584 GCF_054960575.1 Pseudoalteromonas sp. PSi26
TGTTTCTATTCATCTTCATCGTCAGGTGGATATTGACTTAGCTCAATACCCAAACCAATTTGACCTGCTAATTTAATTAGAATTGGTGGAAATGAATCACTTTGTACTGCCTCGTTTCTCCACTCAATTCCAAAATCTAAATAGCCGCCTTCAACGCCTGAGTATGAAATGACAGATGACAATGTAGTTTTGTGATTTTCCAAGTACTCAATTACCACCTCCTTTTGCTTTTCAAATTGATTCCATTCAGCATCGCTAATCTCAATATTAAACCCAGAGTTTTTATTAAGTTTCTTAGGGTTACTTTTGAAGCGAGGCAAGCCTTTTTCCCAGACTTTTGATGGGTTAACTTCAAGGGTTTCAATAAGCTCTTTTACATTTAACTCATCACCATAAACTCTTAAATAACACGCCATACTCGAAACCTACCTAGAAACATAACGCTTCACTAATAAGTAAAACAGTAAGTTGGCCATTTTGTTGCGTCGTTTGCAAGAAATTGGACAACACTGTTTATCTTTTTCAGTGACTTGTTATATGCCATTACACCCAAACTCTCAAATGCACACCAAATGAAAACACTACATAGACAATTGATAATAATATCCAGAATGTTTTAGGAAAGTTTAAAATTTTTATAGCAAGTGCTGCTGCTAGTAATATAAAAATCAAACCAATCCAAAGAGACGAACGCGGAAATACATCATAACCATGACCAGTTTCTACTGATGGAACTGGGGGGATAGACATAAACAAAGCTACTGATATCAGCGCTACTACGATCACCTGTGTAATTATCGATTTCACTCTGCTTTCCTTGGCATATAACGCCCAAATAACAGGCTAAAATTGTTGGCTATAATAACGAGCGAAGTGAGGCAAGCCAACTGTTTTTAGTCCTTGTTGATTTGCTTGTTAGGGCTTAATGCTCGAATAGATTTTAAAAACTCTTTACTAAAATCGAGGTTAGCCCAAATTAATTGAGTACCACCACAATAACCCGTTATCCAATTAGAGTCGTCTGTAAAAGCAACATACTCTTTCCCCAATGAAAAAGACATTCCGTGACATGCATTAACGTCCATTGCGGAATATATGACTTTTGTGTAATTGCCCTTAAGCATACTTTTATTGTCTAAAGTGATTTTTTGATAAGGTCTATTCTCTTTATCAAATAAAATCTCCAACTTCATAATACGTCCATTTAGCACATTACTAGCGTTACTGAAATGCACAGAAGGTGGTTGTTCTGCACAACTGCAAGCAAGGGTGTTAGCACTAAAAAGTATAAAAGAAATAAAAAACGCTAAACGATACACCAAATTCTCCTTGAGCCCTAACGCCTCGATAAGAGGCAAAAATCAATTGGTTATACTTTAGCGAGGTACGAGTGACAAGCCAATAGATTTTTGTCCTTCTGACTTTATCGACTTGTTATGTGCTGAATGCTATTTAACTATCGGCCTGATTATTAGCCGTTTCCACGAAAACCAAATCAATACGATGGTAATTAATGTGCTTAAAATAGAAATAGCTAGACCTTTCCAAAGAAGGCCCGACTTACAATGCTCAATTGGTTCAGCTTTTACACTTTCTCGATAAAAGGTGAACATACCCATTTCCACTTTATGTTCACAGTAACCGTCCCATGTTGTGGTTTTCTGGACATATACTTCAAGCATAAAAACATATGAGAAGAATAGTATTATTATGAAAGCCAACTTTTTGATTTTGTACTCCGAGCCTGAATGGCACATAACGCCCAAATAACGGGCAAAAAATAGTTGGTTAAAATAGCGACGCAGGAGCAAAACCAACTGTTTTTTGTCCTGTTAATTTGCTCGTTATGTGTTTTTTGCACTCCACTTTCCAGTGACAATCATGACATAAACACCGATGGTAATTGTACCAAGCATTAACCCTATGAATGGCGATGAACTGCCAACAAAAATAGACATACCAAATGAAGTACCTAAACATAAGGTTAAAGCACCAAGTTGTGATCGATTGAGTTTATTATTAAATTTCATTTTGGACTCCTAATCCGTGAATTTACTGTGAACAATCCTAAACACATAACGCCGTTTTATGTTTACACTACTTCCATGGAATCCATGATTTGGGTGCATGACCTGTTACCGCAACTTTTAAAAATAATAGAAAGCAATAAGGAGCTGATAACATACCGAATACATCCCTAAAACCTAGGTTATCAAAATTGACATTACCGCGTTCAAAAAGTGCAAATAACAAGCTACAAAAAGCAATAAGCCCACAAATAATAAATATTATTGCCAAAATTCTAATAAACAAACTAACTTTTTCACCGTTCCATGGTGCTTCCATAAAACCTCCTTCTAAACATAACTTTCCAATAACGGGCGCAGACATGTGGGGCATAATGGCGCAGCCGCCCCACGTGTATGCGTCCCAGCGAACGTAGTGAGTGAGTTTATTGGGTTGTTAGGTGCGCTCACGCCAAGACCCCATTTAGCAGCATACTAGGCATAAAAAAGTAAAAAGCCAAAAAGCCCGAACTTGTAAATAGAAGTGCGACGGCACAAAAAGAAGCTTGTACGAAGAAAACGGAAGGTTTAGCAGATGCACTATGCCTAAAAGCCACTATTGAGGTTTGCAAACATTCTTTAATTGCTTGGTATTTTGTTGAGAACCAAGAAATGATGGGAGCTAGGCTAGCAAAAACGAGAGCAAATGCGACTTCCATACCACCTAATTGAACTAAGAAGGCTATCTCTGGCAAAACTGCCGCCGCAACAACCATTGCGATACCGATAACTGCGCGTTGTAGATTAGTTAATTCATTCCATGATTTCATAATTTTTCCTTTTAGCACCTAACACCCGCATAACGGGCAAATATACGTAGGCTAAAATACCGAGCAAATATACGTAGGCTAAAATACCGAGCAACGCGAGGGGAGCCTACGTATATTTGTCCCTAGCGAGCGAAGCGAGTGTTAATGCGTTTGTTAGTTTTTATGCTACCACGAAGGTTGAATAAATGAACAACCACAGTATTTGAAAGCCATAACTAAGCCGCTGGTGAAGACCGGGGACACTTCTAAGTTCGAGTGCTTTTGCTAATTTAAATGAAAAATAAAAGCAGCCCAAAATACAAAAGGCGGAAAGATACCGAAGTGGTACAGGATAAAAACTAGAAAAAGTAACTATCAGCGGTGCAACGATGAATGAAAGGAGCATAATTAAACCTGACCACGTGTGTATCTTGCAACTTCGGGAGGGCGACTTTGTATATGCGTCGGCATCCATCGGGAAGTAGCCGCAAATCCAAGTACATATACCATGAACGATAACCATAGCGCCTATTACTACAGTTGGTACATGAGACTGATAGGAAATAATTAAGTAGCACCCAAAAAGAACGAACAGCGCACCTAAAGGGTAATTGTTTATTGCAGGCGACAATTTTTGAGTAGGGCTACCAAAAGCGCCGAGTTCACTACAGAACTGTTTTGAATGGCTGTAGTTTGGATAGAAGCGAGAAGCAATATAAATACCTAACACAATCCAAATCGAAGCAACGATCCCTGTGTAGGCAAAAATGTTATTCAAACCTAATTCCTCCTTGAAAAACTAACTTTTCAATAACGGGCGCAGACATGTGGGGCATAATGGCGCAGCCGCCCCGCGTGTATGCGTCCCAGCGAACGAAGTGAGTGAGTTTATTGAGTTGTTAGGTTGCATTCTTTTTAAGAGGTACATGCCCCACCTTTAGTATTTTTGGGGATTCTTGGCATACTACCTCTAAACATTCATCGTTGGTGACGAGAATATGCGACCACTCGTCTTGATTGCCCATGAAGAATGTTAAGGGACTTTCATTATGCCAACCATGATTTTTTACTAAGAAAGTGTTCATTTGTGGCCTGTTGTTATTCCATATCTCAGTTAGACCATGTTCGTCTAAACAACGAAAACCGTTAACTACGCTATAGTAAACTTTGTACAGAGTTTCCGTATCTTCATGGAAAATGCGGGCAATTAGATCACAATCTGAATGGATTTCAGACCCACTGATTTCATATTTCGAACCGTCTGGCTTTTCAAGGGACCATGTTTTTGTTCCCCATGATAAGTCAACTAACCAAATTGTTCCGTTTTCAAACGGAGTTGACCAAGTCTCGAATTTCATGTGCAACCTAACGCTTTGCTAATGGGCAAAATACCGTTTGCTAAAATTGGCGAGGTACGAGCCAAGCAAACTGTATTTTGTCCTGTTGAGCAACTTGTTATGTGTAAAACCTAAACTTGGGCGGTTTACCGCTTTTACCAAAAAACTTAAGAAAAACACACAACGTGAATTGATTAATTAAACCTGAAAATTTAATAAAGAAAAGAATACATGATGTGAATTCAATCCCTGAATTTAAAAGTTTAACACCTGATTTATGCGACTTACTTTAAAACCTTAACCAAACTAAAACAACAATTAATTTTTGAATGCTGGAAGCCACATAACGCCTTGCTAAGCGCGCAAAAAATTGTTGGCTAAAATTAGCGAGGAACGAGCAAAAAGCCAACTGTTTTTTGTCCGTTTAAGCAC
>NZ_JBHNYT010000031.1:0-2372 GCF_054960575.1 Pseudoalteromonas sp. PSi26
GCGCTCTACCGGACTCCATAAACTGGCACTTTGTTTTTGCAAAAATACGCAAAAAAATTGCCAGTTTATTCCGCCGGTAAGCTTGGCGTTAGCCACCCAAATGGAGTTTTGAAGTTTGCACAAATATATTTTTTTATTAGCTATAACGTTTGCCACAACTGGATGTGTAAGTTTTCAACCGACAAAACTTGATATCCAACCTACTACGAACGCAAAATTAGTTGTTACTGATAATCGGTCTCAGAATCAAAAAGAAACTGAAATGCTTTCGTACATAATCACTAATTGTGACTATGGAATTCAACGGCTTGGTGATGAGTGGACAATACCGAATAAGGTTGAATTCTTAAAATCACAAATTTCAAAGAATTTCCCCGAAACTCAAGATTTAGTGATCGATACCTTCGTTATCTATAACAACATGCAATATCAACTTCGTGAAGGTAACATCTATAGAGGCCCAATTTGGTCAGCCTTTGAATGTAATGAGGCTACGGACAGGTTTACTATGTATACACCTGAAGAAAATCCCGAACGACAAAACATGCTAATAGGTACTTTTGAGGGAAGCATAGATGGCAAGCAATATTCAGCAAGAGCTGCTGAAATACCAACGTGCCCTAAAGGAATGGATGAATGTAACGGTTTAGTGGCGAGAGATAATGCGATTAAAAAGATCTTGGAAAATATTGTCTCTCAAATTAGATAAAGTGGCTAACAAGCGCCTAAACTCCGACAATGTTAAGTTGTCATGGTTTTGGCAAACGACGCAAAAAGCCACGCCAACACATTGCGTGTTAGGCGGGCGTTAGGTATACAAGGATAGTACGGTGAAAAACTTAACTTTCGTTTTAATCTGCTTATTGCTTTCTCTCTCAAGCAACGTCAAAGCAGCTTTTACTTCTGCGCAATTAATTGAAAAAGCCAAAGCGTTTGTCTCAGCTAAAAATGCACGCCAACAGCCCAATTCAACAATAAAAGAAATTGATAATTATATTTCTTTACTCTCTGATGACTTTGTTGACGAGCACGTTAAATTTAAGTTTACTTATACAAGTAAAACGAAACTTCGTGAAGATATTGTAAGTAAACTCAAAGATAAAGTAGTTTACAGTAATATCGAAATTATTGAGATCATGGTTGGTGCAAATGTTGTGTTTGTAAAAATGAATGAATCAGGCAAAGTAAAACCAGCTCATTTAGACAAAACAATTGAGTACAATAAAATCAATATTGTCTCTTTAGAATTTGATAACTCAGGATTAGTTAAGCATATTCGTCGACATCACGGCTAATGTATGCCTAACAAGTGACTATGGTGTCAAATCCTAATTTTAAACCATTTTAGGATCCCACATGACACCATCCCTCACCATAGAATTTATGATCACTACCAGCTTCCGTATGCACGCAATAATGGCTACTTTTTTAGGCTTTCCTGCTTTAACCATGCGTTGATAAAGGTCTTTAATTTTAGCGTTGCACTGAATGGCTGACATCATCGCCATATACATGGCAGTTCTTATTTTAGGTCGGCCGCCACGTATCATTCGCTTACCTTGATACACGCCACTTTCACGATTAAATGGGGCTACACCCACTAAAGAAGCGGCCTCTTTGTTGTTCACATAACCTAACTCAGGCATATCACTAAGCAAGTTAAATGCGACCACATTACCAACACCTGGCACACTTTGGATAATGGCATTTTTTGCTTTGTATTCGTCACATTCTTCAATCAGTTTTTGAAGTTTTAAATCGACTTTATCTATTTGGTTTTTTAGTGCAGTTAAGATAGGTTTTATGAGTGACGATAGTGTTTTAGGCATTATTTGAGAGCGATTTTTCTCCATCGTTTGCATATCCATTAACTGGCGTCTTCTCGATAATAAATCGCTCATCAAGCGCATTTGCTCTGGCTTTAAAGTTGATAAAGGCGGTTTGATCGCTTCACCAAAGTGAGCAATAAGTTGTGCATCAAGTTTATCCGTTTTTGCTTTTTGGCCGATAGCGCCTGCGAAGCGTTTTATGTTCACGGGATTAGCAACAACGAAGGGAATATTCGCCTCAGCGCAAGCTATGATAAAAGGCTGTTCAAGGCGTCCAGTCGCCTCAATAGTGACACGCGTTACGGGGTGTTTTTTTAAGATTTGAATGGCGTGTTTAATGCCACTTTGGTTGTTTTCTACAGTAAAGTAAATGTCTAAAGGCCTGATATAAATATCGAGTTGTGTTTTACCTGTATCGACACCGACGTTAATTTCATTTTGATTATTTTTCATATTCATAATAAGCTGACTCTGCCTTGCTATTCGGGCTCGAGGCCCCGTTGACTATCCGAGTTTAATGCTTGGAGTTTATACAGCGTTCTT
>NZ_JBHNYT010000032.1:0-2203 GCF_054960575.1 Pseudoalteromonas sp. PSi26
CTTCAAAGTCTCCCACCTATCCTACACATGTAGGTTCAATGTTCAGTGCCAAGCTGTAGTAAAGGTTCACGGGGTCTTTCCGTCTAGCCGCGGGTACACAGCATCTTCACTGCGATTTCAATTTCACTGAGTCTCGGGTGGAGACAGCGTGGCCATGGTTACACCATTCGTGCAGGTCGGAACTTACCCGACAAGGAATTTCGCTACCTTAGGACCGTTATAGTTACGGCCGCCGTTTACCGGGGCTTCGATCAAGAGCTTCTCCGAAGATAACCCCATCAATTAACCTTCCGGCACCGGGCAGGTGTCACACCGTATACGTCATCTTGCGATTTTGCACAGTGCTGTGTTTTTAATAAACAGTCCCAGCCACCTGGTCACTGCGGCTCCCGTCCGCTTAGAGAGCAAGTCTCATCACAGATAGGAGCGTACCTTCTCCCGAAGTTACGGTACGATTTTGCCTAGTTCCTTCACCCGAGTTCTCTCAAGCGCCTTAGTATTCTCTACCTGACCACCTGTGTCGGTTTGGGGTACGATTCGGTATAATCTGAAGCTTAGAGGCTTTTCCTGGAAGTATGGCATCAGCAACTTCATCACCGTAGTGACTCGTCTCGTGTCTCAGGTTTAGTGTTCGTCCGGATTTACCTAAACAAACGCCCTACTCACTTTCACATGGACAACCATCGCCATGCTTGCTTAGCCTTCTCCGTCCCCCCATCGCAATTATACCAAGTACGGAAATATTAATCCGTTTCCCATCGACTACGCCTTTCGGCCTCGCCTTAGGGGTCGACTTACCCTACCCTGATTAACATGGGATAGGAACCCTTGGTCTTCCGGCGTGCGGGTTTTTCACCCGCATTATCGTTACTCATGTCAGCATTCGCACTTCTGATACGTCCAGCATACCTCCCGGTACACCTTCAACCGCTTACAGAACGCTCCCCTACCACTCATACAAAGTATGAATCCGCAGCTTCGGTGCATAGTTTAGCCCCGTTACATCTTCCGCGCAGACCGACTCGACCAGTGAGCTATTACGCTTTCTTTAAAGGATGGCTGCTTCTAAGCCAACCTCCTGGCTGTCTGGGCCTTTCCACATCGTTTCCCACTTAACTATGACTTTGGGACCTTAGCTGGCGGTCTGGGTTGTTTCCCTCTTCACGACGGACGTTAGCACCCGCCGTGTGTCTCCCGGATAGTACTTTACGGTATTCGGAGTTTGCAAAGGGTTGGTAAGTCGGGATGACCCCCTAGCCTTAACAGTGCTCTACCCCCGTAAGTATTCGTCCGAGGCTCTACCTAAATAGATTTCGGGGAGAACCAGCTATCTCCCGGTTTGATTAGCCTTTCACTCCTAGCCACAGGTCATCCCCTAACTTTTCAACGTTAGTGGGTTCGGTCCTCCAGTTGATGTTACTCAACCTTCAACCTGCCCATGGCTAGATCACCGGGTTTCGGGTCTATACCTTGCAACTATTCGCCCAGTTAAGACTCGGTTTCCCTACGGCTACCCTAATCGGTTAACCTCGCTACAAAATATAAGTCGCTGACCCATTATACAAAAGGTACGCAGTCACAGAACAAGTCTGCTCCTACTGCTTGTACGTACACGGTTTCAGGTTCTATTTCACTCCCCTCACAGGGGTTCTTTTCGCCTTTCCCTCACGGTACTGGTTCACTATCGGTCAGTTGGGAGTATTTAGCCTTAGATGATGGTCCACCTATATTCAGTCAAAGTTTCACGTGCTCCGACCTACTCGATTTCACTTAAAATGCGTTTTCATGTACGGGACTATCACCCTGTATCGTGGCACTTTCCAGAGCCTTCCATTAACACATAATAAGCTTAAGGGCTGTTCCGATTTCGCTCGCCGCTACTTTCGGAATCTCGGTTGATTTCTTTTCCTACGGGTACTTAGATGTTTCAGTTCTCCGCGTTCGCCTCGTTAACCTATGTATTCAGTTAACGATACCTGCAAGCAGGTGGGTTTCCCCATTCGGAAATCCTAGTCTCAAGTGCTTTTTACTAGCTTGACTAGGCTTATCGCAAGTTAATACGTCCTTCATCGCCTCCAACTGCCAAGGCATCCACCGTGTACGCTTAGTCACTTAACCATACAACCCAAACGGGTCTTTGTTTTGTGACAGTTTAACTTCGCCAGAAGTTAATATTGAATACTAAAGTAGATACCAATCAATC
>NZ_JBHNYT010000033.1:0-1669 GCF_054960575.1 Pseudoalteromonas sp. PSi26
AACTCTTTGAGGCATCGATGTTGAAGTCAGTAGATAAAATAGTAATTGCAGATCAGATGCTAGAAGCATCTATTGAGGAGTTTCTTGACAATAAACGTTTTTTTTCATCAATAAATCTAGCCGGTGTCGCTGAAGAGATTTATGGCAAGTATGTTAGAACAACTGGTCAGCGAGATGTGCAACATGATTTAGTTGGAGATGCTATCAATATGTCTGTTGCACAAGGCGGTCCTAAATTTGAATTTAAGGAAATGAAGAAAGTAGCTAATCACGATAAAAATGCAATTAAGCATTTTGATTCTTCTAATGACCGTTACATTGAAATTGATGAAGAAAATGAAGCACGGTTAGCTATATCAACAGCAATTGAGAATCACACAAGAGCAGGTAGGCCACATCTTGCTGTTATAGATAGGTTTTGCGAGTTTGCGACTGAATATGTTGCCCAGAAAATAGCGTCAGGCGAGTTATAACAAGCTGTTTAAAGTGGACAAAATTATGTTGGCTTGATTTCGCTCCGCTTCACATTTTAGCCAACATAATTTTGCCCATTAACAGGGCGTTATATTAGCAAAGGAAGTCATGCGTAAATTTTTAGCAATTGTTACTCTAATATTGATTCAGGGATGTATTGCCTATCCTGGAACATATTACTATCCACAATCTAAAAACGGTAAAGTGATTACTACTGGGCATTGTGGTGACAACACACCTTCAAAATTAGTTTTACTAGACGACGATGTAAAAGTGACAACTCAGGCTGCAGACGTACTAATAAATTACGATCAAACATGGATTTGGTTTGAGGCGATTTCTGATAAGAAATTTAAAATATCCGCTATTCCTAATAACATCTCATTTAACGCCGGTGACAAAGTAATTACACCCCATGAAATTAAATATTTTTATAGGGTTTCTGACGAAAAGTGGTTTAGTTATGATTATAACTCACTATCAGAGCTACCTTCTGATGTTGTAGAGACTACAAATTTAAGAATTACTTTCATGTTTAAAAAGCAGGAAAGTATTGAGTTTAGAATTAGAGATTTAAAAATTAACAATGCTACTGGTCAAAATGTTAATGTCAATTTTAAAGCAACAGAAGCTATTAGGGTTTCTGCGCTAAATTGCTAATATAACAAGCAAATTAATTGGACTAAAAACAGCGGGCTGTTCGCTTCGCTCCATTTTAGCCCATTATTTGGGCGTTATGTGTTTAGGGATAGTCTAATCGTTATGCGTAATCTATTAATTTTTGTAGCATCAATTTTTTTATTGCTTGGCTGTAATGATGCTCAGCAACAGCCTGAGGTTATGATAATTTCTGCAGATGGAAATTATACTCATAATGTCCTTTATAAATCGATTGAAGTTTTGTCACCCAAAGGAGAGGTTAATGGTAATACTTTTTCTTTTAGTGGTACTTTAAATAATAAAGGTATAATCCAAGTGGGCGAATTAAAACTGGTAATTGATTTTTACAATGAAAATCATATGGCTTTCTATCAGTGTATGCATAATATGGATAAACCAATCGAAGCAAATAGCACTTTGATATTTGAAGGTATATGCGAAGGTTTATCTAAAGAGTTTGTTGATTCATATAAAGAATTTAGAATAGTTGTAAGTAAGCAGTAAACAAATAACAAGAGACTATGGCGTCAATAGC
>NZ_JBHNYT010000034.1:0-1611 GCF_054960575.1 Pseudoalteromonas sp. PSi26
CTTGATACTCATTGAGCCTCCTCCCCAGCATCGCGATTATTCGCTACGCTGAAAAGGCAACCAACCTTACAGGAGAAAGCTCAATGAACTTTTACAATAACATGCATCCATATTATTGTGGAATCGATTTACACGCGCGATTACTTTACGTCTGTATCATTGATAATACAGGACTTATCCTTGTTCACAAGAAAATTAAAGATGACCCAGAAGCACTACTAAAACTACTTAAACCGTATACCGGTGACATTGTGGTTGGCGTAGAATGCATGCATTGCTGGTATTGGGTCGCTGACTTTTGTAAAGAACACACTATCGACTTTATTCTCGGTCATGCGTTATATATGAAGGCGATTCATGGCGGTAAAGCCAAAAACGATAAAATAGATTCATATAAAATTGCCAAACTCATCCGTGGGGGGAACTTTCCACTTGCTTATGTGTATGACAAAGATATGCGTGCTACGCGCGACTTATTACGCAGAAGAACTAAAATTGTTCGCCACGGAGCTGATTTAAAAGCCCATGTCGCCAATACCGCCAGCCAGTACAATTTACCTGCCCACAACGTGAATTTAAAGAACGTCTGCGACAGAGAAAAGATGCGCTACTACTTCCCTGACCCCGTTGTGCAACGATCCATTAATTTAAATATGGCCATACTCGATTGCTATCACAGCGAGCTTAAGCCTTTAGAGCATTATATTGAACAAATGGCCAAGCAACACAATCCTGTTCACCTTAATATCTTGCAAACAATAAATGGTATAGGCCGCATTCTCGCACTTACCATTATTTATGAAATTGGTGACATTAATCGCTTTTCAAGCGTACAAAAGTTCGCTTCATATAGTCGGTTAGTCAAATGTAAAGCAGAGTCTGCCGGCAAAACCTATGGCACCCAAGGCAACAAAATTGGCAATGCACATCTAAAATGGGCGTTCTCCGAAGCCGCTGTATTGCTGCTGCGTCACAATCACAACGCCAACAAATACCTCGAAAAACTACAAAAACGAATGAGTAAAGCCAAAGCACTGTCAGCGCTTGCGCATAAGCTTGGTCGCTGTGTTTATTATATGCTTAAAAAAGAGACGGTATTCGATGAAGCAAAATTCTTAAAGAGTTAGTCACGGTATTGAGTGAGCTGAACATCTAACTGGATATAAGGCTGAGCATCAATCAATTGGGTGAGTTAATAACCAACAAGTTTTAACCTGATTATATGCCTACAGACCTAAGCCACTTGTCTTGATTAGACGCTCAGTACGCGTGCATTAATAAAATAAACAAAGTCGCTTACACCTGACTTGAGCCTGAAACTAACTGGATCATAATGATGAAACCAGCCGCCTTGAATAGTGCCATGATGAGGTTAACCGATGAATGTCTAGTGCCCCAGCAACCCCAAAAGGATATGGGAAAAAGCTGGCTGCGATGAGATCGCAATAAGAGAGCCTCTATATGTGTTTGCCGTAAGCTACTTGCTTAACAGCCGCATCGACATACAAAGTAAACGAATTTGTTTATTGATTTAGAATTGACCGTCAATTTATAAAAACGGTCAAAAAGAAAACTAATGCCTATTGACAGAGTTAAGGCTCATATGTGTTA
>NZ_JBHNYT010000035.1:0-1233 GCF_054960575.1 Pseudoalteromonas sp. PSi26
GAAATTCAGGTTTGACCTGCCAGTCATCAAAATAACTAGAATACATTAACTTTCCTTGTCAGCAACTAAACACCCGCATAACGGGCAAAAATACGTAGGCTACAATACCAAGCGAAGCGCAGGGAGCCTACGTGTTTTTGTCCCAGCGAGCCCGCGAGCGATTTAATGCGTTTGTTATATGACGATCTACACCTAGTTTGGGTTGTTGTTTTAGTGAGCAGTTAAATCTTTAAGTTTATTTTTGATCTCAATTTTTTGAGAATCATTACGAGAAACATTTAATAGTGTATTTAATGCTGAAATGTACGCAGTTTCCAAAGCTTGTTCTCTCGAAGTTTCGATATCTGGAGTTACACCGACCCA
Organism: Pseudoalteromonas sp. PSi26; assembly: GCF_054960575.1. NCBI lineage: Bacteria > Pseudomonadati > Pseudomonadota > Gammaproteobacteria > Alteromonadales > Pseudoalteromonadaceae > Pseudoalteromonas > Pseudoalteromonas sp. PSi26. The sequence goes on from NZ_JBHNYT010000035.1 coordinate 364, forward strand.
TTCCCAATTGGTCTTTGTAATTGGATTTATGGCTCGCCCATAAGGTATACCGGCAATAAAACCATCGCCAAAATCGACAAAGCGCATTGGATTAGCGCCGCCACCAGTGGTTTCACCAACAATGGTTGCCCGTTTCAGACTCTTTAAATCATAAGTAAACGCTTCAGCAGCAGAAAAAGTATCGTTGCTTGTTAAAACATAAATGGGAATGGTTGGTCGCTTTTTCCCTCGTATATCTGTTGAAGTCCAAAATTCCTCGGTTTCATCAGAATTTCGCCAGTAAATACTACTAAGTTGAGTTCTCTCATTAAATAGATATCCACTAAGTAATTGAACCATTCTAGGACTCCCACCACCATTATTTCTCAGGTCAAATATAATGGCATCAGTTTCCGAGATAAATGACATAACATTAGCAACACGCTGCTCAGATTTAACATTTACCCTGTCAAAACCCCAGAATTCAATATAGCCAATATTACCTTCTAGTATTTCTACTTTACTAAATCCTGAATTTTTACGATCTAGTCTATCCCAATAACTTTCGGTTCGGGGTTTCGTACTAATTTCATTTGGATTTGACCAGCTAAGACTGAAATGTCTATCAAATTGCTTTAACTTCTCATTTATGACTTCTGCAAATTTATTGCCGTCAGGTAGCTTAACAAGAAAATCTGTTGAAGAAAGAGAGTCTAAAGAAGCTAAGATGCCAGGAATACTATCTTCAATAATGTATTGCTCAGAAATCTCTTGTTTTAGATTACTTAATATCTCAGCTTTTCTTGAATTATCTATGTTGTCAGCAAAGGTCATGCTTGGTATGAGCAGTAATGATATTATTAAATTACGCAAAAATCTTCCTTGAGTCAT
>NZ_JBHNYT010000036.1:0-1220 GCF_054960575.1 Pseudoalteromonas sp. PSi26
GGTGAATTCAATAGGTCAATGCAACACCTTATAATTGATTATTAATTAGGTAGTTATGACTGACTTATCAAAACGTGGTTTAAGTGATATTGAAAAGCTGAAAGCATGGTTCTTATGGCGTGAAGGTAGAACGCTTAGCGAAATAGGCTTGACGCTTGATAGGCATGCTGGTTCTATATTCGGTGTACTTAAACTAAAAGGTGGAATATCGCCAGTGCAACGAAAGCGTCGATTATCGTTTCTTTCTTTAGAAGAGCGAGAAGATATATCAAGAGGTTTAGCTTCAGGCTTATCTATCAGGGCAATAGCTCGTAATGTAGAAAAGGCAGCGTCAACGGTAAGCCGTGAAATCAAACGCAATGGTGGTATTGCCAAATACCGTGCAGTTACGGCTGATAAAAATGCACTAGAGCGAGCATTAAGGCCAAAGCAATGCAAATTACAAAAAGGTAATTCACTTAGCGATTTAGTTGAGTCTAAGCTACTAGACGACTGGTCACCAGAGCAAATTTCTGGCTGGTTAAAAATAAAACACCCAGCATCATCTGAAATGCATATTTCACATGAGACTATTTATAAAACGTTATTTATCCCATCACGCTATATTTTCGAAAAAGCAGTCCTTAGCCATCTTCGCTCAAAACGTAAGTTGAGGCATGGTAAACGCTCAACAAATAAGGGAATTTATAAAGGTATTATTGATGCTAAAACAATTCATGAAAGGCCCCATGAAATTGAAACACGAGCAACTCTAGGCCACTGGGAGGGCGATTTAATATCAGGAAGTAGCAACTCACATATAGCAACATTGGTTGATCGAAAAACACGGTATACAGCTTTGGTACAAGTTGATGGTAAGGATACTAAAAATGTAGTAAATGCACTGATTCTGAAATTTAATGGTTTACCAAAAGCACTTAAAAACACACTAACGTGGGATCGGGGAATGGAATTAGCAGACCATAAAAGATTTACTAAAAATACGAATACAGATGTTTACTTTTGTGACCCGAGTAGTCCGTGGCAAAGGGGAACAAATGAAAATACAAATCGCCTTTTAAGACAGTACTTCCCGAAAAAGACAAGCCTACATGGCTTTGATCAAAGTTATTTAGATAAAATCGCTAATAAACTAAATAATCGACCAAGAAGAATATTAAACTATTTAACTCCTAATGATATGATTAAAAACCATGTTGCACTGACCACTTGATATCACC
>NZ_JBHNYT010000038.1:0-997 GCF_054960575.1 Pseudoalteromonas sp. PSi26
GCGTATTAGATTTGAATAATACGAGGGTATTTTGAAAAGTATGTTTTTGGTCGGTTACGATTATGGGAACGGCGGTATTTGGCGAGTGATTGCAGCAGTAAGTAAATCCCAGATCGTCGAGAGGTATCCAGAATTAATCATCACTGATGATAAACCAGATTGGATGTCAAATAATATGCTAGCTGATTTGTATGAAAAGTTCATTTGTATTGAGGATAGAGACAATGAGTTTTTTAAAATATCGTCAGTAGTCGCTGAATCAATAATCGTATTAAGGGTTAGAATGTTTCTTCGATTCACGCATAACAAAAACATTAACCGGATTTTGGCAAAAGCCGCCAAAACCGGTTATGTAAAGTGTTAGGTTTCAGGTGAATGATTTGACACATTTCCATTGGCGCTCTTATAAAAAATTTTTTGCAATACTTGGGTTTGGTTGTTTTCTTGTATTTATTGCATCTGTGGGCCCGGTAACTGGCGATTTTAAAGCACAGGCTAGTTTACTCATTGGATTTGTTTTTATTTTCATATCCATTGTCGCCATTGCGCGAAAAGGAGTCTGGGTTGAGACTAATGAGCTGGGTGTAAAATATCGTAATCTGTTTGGCAATAAAACAGTAAGCTGGGAAGAAATATTGCAGAGCTACACACTGACAATCAAATTCACCACATCTGTCTATATTAAAACTGCGAGTGGCAAATCAATTACATTACCAATTTCAGGCAGGAAGGCGATTGAAATTTGTGAAACGATAAATAGGCTTAAAAGTGAACAAGAAACCTAACAAAAAAATTGAAACGGACATTGGCAAGAGCGGCCAACGCCGCTTAATTTGGTGTTATGTGGCATGGAAGGTTAAGTGAAAATATTTATTGGAATTGTAGTTTTAACGTCAGCTTTGATTGCGATTATTGCCTTTAGCAACCAGGCTCAAGTGTTCTTACTCCACAAGATGTACTCTCTAGGTTCTGGTATGGACGATGGGGCAACAGAGTT
>NZ_JBHNYT010000039.1:0-820 GCF_054960575.1 Pseudoalteromonas sp. PSi26
TGGAGTCGTCCTTGAAATACCACCCTTGTAGTTTTGATGTTCTAACGTTGGCCCCTGAATCGGGGTTACGGACAGTGCCTGGTGGGTAGTTTGACTGGGGCGGTCTCCTCCCAAAGAGTAACGGAGGAGCACGAAGGTTGGCTAAGTACGGTCGGACATCGTACGGTTAGTGTAATGGTAGAAGCCAGCTTAACTGCGAGACAGACACGTCGAGCAGGTACGAAAGTAGGTCATAGTGATCCGGTGGTTCTGAATGGAAGGGCCATCGCTCAACGGATAAAAGGTACTCCGGGGATAACAGGCTGATACCGCCCAAGAGTTCATATCGACGGCGGTGTTTGGCACCTCGATGTCGGCTCATCACATCCTGGGGCTGAAGTCGGTCCCAAGGGTATGGCTGTTCGCCATTTAAAGTGGTACGCGAGCTGGGTTTAGAACGTCGTGAGACAGTTCGGTCCCTATCTGCCGTGGGCGTTTGAGAATTGAGAGGGGTTGCTCCTAGTACGAGAGGACCGGAGTGAACGAACCGCTGGTGTTCGGGTTGTCATGCCAATGGCATTGCCCGGTAGCTACGTTCGGAACTGATAAGCGCTGAAAGCATCTAAGCGCGAAGCAGGCCTCGAGATGAGTTCTCACTAGACTTTTAAAGTCTCTGAAGGGCCGTTGAAGACTACAACGTTGATAGGCAAGATGTGGAAGTGGTGTGAGCCATTAAGCTAACTTGTACTAATTACCCGTGAGGCTTAACCATACAACGCCAAACGCGTTTTGTGTGATAGTTTAAGCGCAGAAGTTAATGACTAAAGTAGACATTACTGAA
>NZ_JBHNYT010000040.1:0-711 GCF_054960575.1 Pseudoalteromonas sp. PSi26
TGAAGTGACCCCAATAAGTTGGACTCATTTCTAAGCGGCAACCAAGGCCTGATTTCGATATTGTATCGGACTCAGGCCTTTTAGTTTTAGCTTAATGCGTTCGTTGTTGTAATAATCGATGTATTCTTTGATGTTTTCAATGAGTTCATTTGCGTCCTTGAACGTCTCATTGTGATACATCTCAGTTTTTAATATGCCGAAGAAGTTTTCTGCAACGGCATTGTCTAAGCAGTTTCCTTTTCGAGACATACTTTGAATTAGCCCATGCTTTTTCAGGTGTTGTTGATATCGTTTATTTTGATATTGCCAACCTTGGTCTGAGTGGATGAGTGGTCTCTCATGCTTCAACAGCTTTGCTGTTGCGGCTTTAAGCATGTCAGTCACTAGTGGTAGCGTGACAGATGTCCTTACCTCATAGCTGACCACTTCTTGGTTAAATAGGTCTATTACCGGTGACAGGTATACCTTTTCTCCATTGACTTTAAATTCAGTGACATCGGTCACCCATTTTTGATTGGGCTTCTTTGCCGTAAATTCACGCTTGAGAACATTTTCAGCGATTCTACCGACTTCACCTTTGTAAGAGGTGTAGCGTTTAGGTCTGACTTTTGATTTCAAGCCAAGTTCGCCCATCAAGCGTTGCACGCGCTTATGATTAACCATCAAACCCATTGCTCTTAGCGTGCAAGTTACCCTACGGTAGCCGTATCG
>NZ_JBHNYT010000041.1:0-682 GCF_054960575.1 Pseudoalteromonas sp. PSi26
GCCCCAATAAGGGGCTAAAAATTGTTTGCTAAAATGTGTAGCGAAGCGAAACCAAGCAAACTGTTTTTAGTCCCGCTTAATTGGCTTGTTATAACTCGATTTCACCAGAAACTATTTTTGATACACATTGTTCAGAGTCCATAGTTTGTGAGCTATACCAACATTTTTGAATTGAAGGTTTAAGGACTTCAATTGATTTAGCCGTAAGTCCCTTTTGAGACATTTCGCACTTTTCTTGCGTGTAATATTTGAATGAAAGCATATCGTAAGACATTTCATTTACAACATCTGTGTTGAAGATCTCTTTACTTAGAGCCTTAATTTGATCTTGCGACAATCCTAATTCAGTTAGACTTTCATGATTTACAACGGCTAAAAAACGCCAATCCATTAAGGCTTTCTCTTTGGCCGTTGAGTTTTCAGAAGATTGTCTTGATACCCATTTCATAGCAACAGCGCCAGAAACAACGCTACTTAGTTTTTCACAGTGTGTCTCAGAGGTTTGAGCTACTTCTTTTTCCGTAGTACTAGCACAACCAGTTGCCATCAATATTGACACCAATAATAGAAATTTACGCATCACTTTCCTTAGAGTTATAACGCCCTAATAATGGGCAAAAAATTGTTGGCTAAAATGTTGAGGAACGAAAACAGCCAACTGTTTTTTGTCCTTATTTATTAG
>NZ_JBHNYT010000042.1:0-627 GCF_054960575.1 Pseudoalteromonas sp. PSi26
CTTCTTTCATAACTCTGAATCTTACTGGTTTGGCCGAAGAGAAAATAAACTGCCATTATGATTCCAATTATAAAGCTCAGTGAGTGTCCAGGTTTTGGATAGCCAGCAGTTTTGAAATCTAAATACATTGCTGGAATGATAGCAAACAAGATACAAAATAAGAGCAGATAATCTCGTTTATACCTGAATAAATATAACAACAACCCAAAACCAGCAAAGCCAAGTGCAGCTTGTGAGGCACCAGTACCCGTATTCCAAGGAGCAGTGCCAAATTGCGTTGTGATAAATGTACCTATTGAACCGGCAACAAACCAAATGAAAAATACGTACCAGAAGCCAACTTTGCGTTCTATGAGAGTACATAAAAAGGCAATGCTTAATACGTTATAAAGCATGTGTTTTTGATGTACATGAACAAACTGAGAAGTGATTAGATGCCAAAATTCAAAGTTTCTTAAACCATCTACTGTTAACCCGCCATAATCCGCTAAATATAAGATTCTAGATTTACCAAACAGTGAGCCAGAAATCTGAAAAGCGACAAAAAGAGAAACTGTTATTGTCAATACACATATTGCGATACTAAAATAGGTTTGTGACTAGAATTCATATTCTTCCTTGAAGCTA
>NZ_JBHNYT010000043.1:0-618 GCF_054960575.1 Pseudoalteromonas sp. PSi26
ACTATTGACGCCATAGTCTCTTGTTATACGTTTTTTAACTCTATCGTCTCAAATAACACTGGTAATGCGGAACCATCATCGAAGCTACAACTAGCTTTTACTGCGGCAATAGCAATTTCTTCGGATGTTTTTTCACTATCATAGGTACTATGCAAAGATCCTAAAGCGTAGCGCCTACCGGAGCCTAAAGCCCAATATTTCGAATACTCATCAACACCACGATAGCTATCAAACTCGAATATTCCATACGGGCTTACAACTAAACCATACATTTGTGATGATTCGACAGGTTGATCGTCATCCTCATTAGTTTCAATGAAATATTCATCTTTCATTTTCTGGTGAATATTTAAAAGTGAATTGAATATTGTAGATCTGTTGGAGAACTCTAATTCAGTTGATTCATCTTTTAAGATGTTTTCTAAAATATCATTGAAGTTACTCCAACCAACTAATCCAATAAATGAATCGCCGTGTTTAAAGAATTTATGATTATTTATTTTATTTTCAGGACAAACCGTAATTGAACCATCCGTAGAAAGTGAATCACATGCAATAGTTGCATATCCATTTTTTTTAACAGCTACTAATGTACTCATGAAACATCCTAAACGTATC
>NZ_JBHNYT010000044.1:0-599 GCF_054960575.1 Pseudoalteromonas sp. PSi26
ATGGCAAAAGAAAAGTTTGAACGCGTAAAACCGCACGTAAACGTTGGTACAATCGGCCACGTTGACCACGGTAAAACTACACTAACTGCAGCAATCACTAACGTACTTGCAAAAGTATACGGCGGTGTTGCTAAAGATTTCGCATCAATCGATAACGCTCCAGAAGAGCGCGAGCGTGGTATCACTATCTCAACTTCACACGTTGAGTACGACACACCAACTCGTCACTACGCACACGTAGATTGTCCAGGTCACGCCGATTATGTTAAAAACATGATCACTGGTGCTGCACAAATGGACGGCGCTATCTTAGTAGTAGCTGCGACTGATGGCCCAATGCCACAAACGCGTGAGCACATCCTTCTTTCTCGTCAGGTTGGCGTACCTTACATCATCGTATTCATGAACAAATGTGACATGGTTGATGACGAAGAGCTACTTGAACTAGTAGAAATGGAAGTTCGTGAACTTCTTTCTGAGTACGATTTCCCAGGTGACGACTTACCACTAATTCAAGGTTCTGCACTTAAAGCACTTGAAGGTGAGAAAGAGTGGGAAGACAAGATTGTAGAGCTTGCAGAAGCACTAGATTCTTACAT
>NZ_JBHNYT010000045.1:0-516 GCF_054960575.1 Pseudoalteromonas sp. PSi26
AGATACCTTATGGTGCGGTGATGTGACGTACATTTGGACAGGCAATCGCTGGGTTTATTTAGCTGTTGTTATTGATTTATTTGCACGTAAAGTAGTCGGCTGGGCCATGTCGTTGTCGCCAGATACTAATTTAACGCTAAAAGCGCTTGAACTCGCGTATGAAAGCAGAGGGAAACCGTCAGGACTGATGTTTCATTCAGACCAGGGTAGTCATTATACAAGTTTGAAATATCGCCAACGTTTATGGCGCTATAAAATCAAACAAAGTATGAGCAGGCGCGGAAATTGTTGGGATAATGCGCCAATGGAACGATTTTTTAGAAGCTTTAAAACGGAATGGATGCCAAAAGTTGGATATGAGAACTTTAAAGAAGCTAAATATAGTGTGAGTGATTATATCAACGGATATTACAATAATGTTAGACCACATCATTATAATGCTGGTTTAGCGCCGAATGAATCTGAGATTAGATATCAAGATTCTAAAACTGTGGCCAAAATTAGTTGACCACTACA
>NZ_JBHNYT010000046.1:0-509 GCF_054960575.1 Pseudoalteromonas sp. PSi26
AAATTCAGAATTCATTGAGCTGTCGAAAGACACAAAACTTTTTAATTGAAGAGTTTGATCATGGCTCAGATTGAACGCTGGCGGCAGGCCTAACACATGCAAGTCGAGCGGTAACAGAGAGGTGCTTGCACCTTTGCTGACGAGCGGCGGACGGGTGAGTAATGCTTGGGAACATGCCTTGAGGTGGGGGACAACAGTTGGAAACGACTGCTAATACCGCATAATGTCTACGGACCAAAGGGGGCTTCGGCTCTCGCCTTTAGATTGGCCCAAGTGGGATTAGCTAGTTGGTGAGGTAATGGCTCACCAAGGCAACGATCCCTAGCTGGTTTGAGAGGATGATCAGCCACACTGGAACTGAGACACGGTCCAGACTCCTACGGGAGGCAGCAGTGGGGAATATTGCACAATGGGCGAAAGCCTGATGCAGCCATGCCGCGTGTGTGAAGAAGGCCTTCGGGTTGTAAAGCACTTTCAGTCAGGAGGAAAGGGTGTGAGTTAATACCTCA
>NZ_JBHNYT010000047.1:0-502 GCF_054960575.1 Pseudoalteromonas sp. PSi26
GTTAGCTAGCAAATGAGACCAATATACAAATTCTTGATCATTGTTGAAGCCATAATTGGGTTCGGTCCTTTAGTCATACTGTTAGGGCTAGGCTTAATTACTATACCCATCTCAATTATGGGTATATTAGATGGTTATTATGGTGCACTGGTTATGCTACTTATTGAGGTTGGAGGCTTTCTGGGCATGTTCGCGCTTATCTCTGTTTTAATGCATATTCTAGAGCCAAGCAGGTATTTTTTATCGTTTGCTAAATTACGTTTATTTATAAACTGCGGCTTTTGCTCAATCCTTGGGTTTGCATTTATGTCAGGTATAAATATCAAATTCATTTGGCTTCTTATACCAATAGCTGTTGCCGTACACTTTATTTATTTAGGCCGCAAATATGTGTTTGCTGCTAGCTAACAAACGCTTTAACCAAGGACGCGAAACAGCAGGCTTGCGCTCCTTCGTCGCTAATTTTAGCCTGCTATTTTGCGCCGGTTAAGCGAGGCGTTAT
>NZ_JBHNYT010000048.1:0-476 GCF_054960575.1 Pseudoalteromonas sp. PSi26
AATTCATGTGCTCGAGACGATGGAAATTAATGATTGGTCTTTGGGTTATACTAGCGCCTATTTCGACTTATCATCCCCAGGTATTTTATTTCAATGGCAAAAGCTTTATGCTCACGGGGGTATAACCCGACTAAAACCACAGAAAAAAGGTAGGCCTCGCGTGACGAATCATTCTTCAACTCCTAAACCATCAGCAGACATGTCTGAAAAAGAGCTCAGGGAAGAATTGGATTATCTACGTGCAGAGAACGCAGTCTTAAAAAAGTTAGAAGCCTTGGCTCAGGCCAGAAAGAAAAAAGCAAAGACAAAACGATAGTTGTCGAAGAGCTCAAGGCAAAATACAGCTTACAACACTTATTAAAGGTCACAGGGCTTCCCAAGAGTGTGTATTATTACCATCGTAATACACTGTTTCAGCCCTGTTCCAACACTGACTTATGCGAAAGAATACGTGATATCTATCACAAGCACAAAGG
>NZ_JBHNYT010000049.1:0-475 GCF_054960575.1 Pseudoalteromonas sp. PSi26
CTCATACTCTATTCGCAGCGGCCTAGACATAGCAATTCACTCCATAAGCAGTAAACTATAAATCTAGATCACTAATGTCCGAAGTCAAGATTTGACCCCTTTGGTTTCATATTCAACAAACTGCTTGTATGCAGCATACTTACGCTTTTTACCTTGCAGCGAAAATATAAAATCTCGAACCAACCATTTAGGTGTCGCACCACTTCTAATAAAAGCTGAATAGCTAGACCATTTGTACTTAGCAAGGTCATCTACCAATGGGATGCTCGTTTCAATTGGGTTGCGATGAATATACCGGCTAACATGCAATAAGTAGTTATCAGCATCCACTAACACGGCTTTGTATCGGCCCCTGAACAGTGCACCATCTGTGTTATGTGTTCGATTAAAGTATTGAGTGTAAAGGCCATTAATATGCTTCATGGCTCGGCCTAAGTTAGCATCGGGAGTTTTTGTTAGCAGATGATAATGATTG
>NZ_JBHNYT010000050.1:0-381 GCF_054960575.1 Pseudoalteromonas sp. PSi26
TGCAACTATCGTTGAGTAATCAACAGTTGTAATGCATTAAGCATTAAAAAAACCCGAGCTTTGCCTCGGGTTTTTTAATGCCTGTAATTTATGTCATGTGAAGGTGGCGCTGTTACCTTCAAGCGTAGGTGCTTTGTAGTAGCTATCGTAGAGTAATAATTAACGTTTTAGTTAATTGTTAGAAAAAGGTCACTTAGGTGGCCTTTTGTAATGCCTAAATAAAAGTGTTTCGTTTTCAGCTATTAGTAGCTTGGTGTTAAATTATACTTAACACATAAAAAAGCACGACTTTAAGCCGTGCTATTAATTAAACTTTTTGACAACTGACAACTGACAACTGACAACTGACAACTGACAACTGACAACTGACAACTGACAACT
>NZ_JBHNYT010000051.1:0-376 GCF_054960575.1 Pseudoalteromonas sp. PSi26
TTGTAAAGAGAACAACACTTATTGTTTGGGTCTGTAGCTCAGCTGGTTAGAGCGCACCCCTGATAAGGGTGAGGTCGGTAGTTCAAATCTACTCAGACCCACCACTTCTTCAACGAAGTCGGTAACTAAACAATAAGACCAGCACATGTGGGGCTATAGCTCAGCTGGGAGAGCGCCTGCCTTGCACGCAGGAGGTCAGCAGTTCGATCCTGCTTAGCTCCACCACTTTTACTTCTTAAAAATAAATATTCTTTATCGGGCAGCTAAATCGCCTGAGAATAGAGTGTGTTTAATTTTGAGAGGTTTTTGTATCTCTTGCTCTTTAAAAATTTGGAAAAGCTGATAATAAAATTCGTATAAATACAATTGTATTTGT
>NZ_JBHNYT010000052.1:0-376 GCF_054960575.1 Pseudoalteromonas sp. PSi26
CGATATTACAGAGTATGACTGGTATTGGAAAAATAGCTGCTGCATCAATCATCAGTAACCTACCTGAACTGGGTTACATCAACAGCAAACAAGCAAGTAGCCTGATTGGTGTTGCCCCAATGAACCGAGAAAGTGGTCGATATAAAGGCCATCGAAAAATTCAGGGTGGTCGACCTCAAGTGAGAACGGTTTTATACATGGCGATGATGTCAGCGATGCAATCAAACCCAGTTTTCAAAGTAACATATCAACGTTTATTGGCAGCAGGGAAACCCAAAAAAGTAGCCATCATCGCCTGTATTAGAAAGATGATTGTGATATTAAATTCGATGCTAAGAGACGGTGTAATGTGGGAAGCGCCAAAAGTTAATAATTA
>NZ_JBHNYT010000053.1:0-370 GCF_054960575.1 Pseudoalteromonas sp. PSi26
GTTTATTCGTAATAAACACCGCTACAAATCTGTTGTTTTGGAATTGCTTAATGCTGAAACTCCCAACACTTACAGAGCTCAAGCTTCTTTTTTGTTTGGCGAGCTACTATTAGATGACCCTGAAATTCATGAAAAGATAGAAGATATTTCGATTAATCACCCGAACAAACAAATTAGATGCTTTTGGTTTGATGTACTGGATGGTCGGTTCGAGCATGAGCTTATAGCAGGTAGTGAATCTGGTAAGTTTGCTACTTATGTGGTTAAAGACAAAGGAAGTAGGTGCGAGTAAATGCCACATAACAAAAAAATTAAGTCACTCACTGCGTTCGCTGGGACGCATACATGCGGGGCGGCTTCGCCATTATGC
>NZ_JBHNYT010000054.1:0-352 GCF_054960575.1 Pseudoalteromonas sp. PSi26
GATTGTAGTGGCATAGTTAATTTGGCCACCCATTAAGAAAGAAATGTTATGCTAATAAGCATACAAATTTGGGTGAAAAAATGACGAAATTAAAACGCGCAACGTACTCTGCTGCAATCAAATTAGAAACAGCTCAGCTTGTAGTTGACCAAGGCTACACACAAGAAGATGCAGCTAAGGCTATGGGTGTTGGTAAATCAACTGTAAGTAAGTGGGTAACTCAATTAAAGCAAGAGCGGAATGGCCAGACACCCACAGCCTCACCAATGACACCCGAACAAATTGAAATTCGTGAACTTAAAAAGCAAATTCAACGCATTGAATTAGAAAAGGATATATTAAAAAAGGCTAC
>NZ_JBHNYT010000055.1:0-301 GCF_054960575.1 Pseudoalteromonas sp. PSi26
CACCATTTACTTCTTGAACTTCTGTTTGATTTAATGTCTTCATTTTTTTACCTTATTTAATTATTAGTAAACTAGCTTATGAATGAATTATGTCGTGAATCATGTGACCCACTTCTGCTAAACCGTCTTCAACTGCTTTTATAAACTTACTAAGACCGGCACCTGAAACCCCTTCGATTTCTCTTGCTGTTAACGTTTTCATTTTTCTTCCCCTATTAACAATGCTCGTGGTGTGCTTCGTTATAGCCTTTAGCTATTGCACTTACTACATACACAACCGCTATTGCAATCGGCCAACCAG
>NZ_JBHNYT010000056.1:0-292 GCF_054960575.1 Pseudoalteromonas sp. PSi26
TCAGGGCAGCTTTCAATGAGTTTAACGATTTTTTCTTCAATCTTTTTTATCTGATTATTAAATAAAGTTAGTACTGGTTTGATTGTCATCGCCAGTGCTTTGGGCATTATTTGTAAGCGATTTTTCTCCATTGTTTGCATCGTAAGCAACTGGTTACGTCGAGTCACTAAATCACTCATTGCCTGCATGGTATCTGGCTTAAGCTGTGATAATTTAGGTTTAATCGCTTCACTATAATGCGCAATTAATTGCGCATCAAGCTTATCGGTTTTGGCTCGTTGACCTATTGCTC
>NZ_JBHNYT010000057.1:0-266 GCF_054960575.1 Pseudoalteromonas sp. PSi26
ACAACACCAGCACCTACAGTACGGCCACCTTCACGGATAGCAAAACGAAGACCTTCATCCATCGCGATTGGTGCGATTAGAGTTACTGTCATCTTGATGTTATCACCAGGCATTACCATTTCTACGCCTTCTGGTAACTGTACGTCACCTGTTACGTCAGTTGTACGGAAGTAGAACTGTGGACGGTAACCTTTGAAGAATGGAGTATGACGACCACCTTCATCTTTAGAAAGTACGTATACTTCTGAAGTGAATGTAGTGTGTGG
>NZ_JBHNYT010000058.1:0-248 GCF_054960575.1 Pseudoalteromonas sp. PSi26
TTGTCGTAGTTCGATTGAGCAAAGGCTCCTCTGTTGAGAGACCGATAACAAGAACGAACGCGACAAAGGACTCCAAGCACCACACTCGAATAGTCTACTGGGTCTCGAACCCGCATTATGCAAGTAAGAGTTAGCTTATTATGAATACAAAAACAAAGCAAAACATAAACGTAGGTGTTGATACCGGAAAGTACCAACTCGATATTTATATCCGTCCATTGGACATTTACTTCACTGTTCCAAATGAT
>NZ_JBHNYT010000059.1:0-232 GCF_054960575.1 Pseudoalteromonas sp. PSi26
TGAACTCGCCTGAATAAGGTAACTGTTTATGGATAAAACTCTTTGACCCATTAAGCAGGTAGACCTGAAACCAATAACGAATAAGCCGAGCGCTAATATTGTACTTTCTACTTAATGCTTCAGAGTTTTCCTGCTCAGCAAGTTGTGCGAGCTTTAACTTAAATATTCTTTTGTGCTTGGACATAAAAAGACCCCCAGTAATTGGATTGTCCAACTATTGGGGGTCACTTCA
>NZ_JBHNYT010000060.1:0-229 GCF_054960575.1 Pseudoalteromonas sp. PSi26
GATGATAGTGTAGCATTTGCTATGTGAAAGTAGGACATTACCAGGCTTCAAATTGTAGAAAGCGCGACTAGCAATAGTCGGGCTTTTTTACGTCTATAGAAAAGTAAAATTAAGCATTTCTTTCTCTAAAGCGCAGCGTCTCTTAAGCGAAGCGCCTCTTTGTGAACATTATTCTAGCTATCAAATACATTGAGCGATGAGAGTTCAGCATTGCACTGTGGCTCTCCAC
>NZ_JBHNYT010000061.1:0-219 GCF_054960575.1 Pseudoalteromonas sp. PSi26
TTAATGGGCTTTTAGATCTTTAATGCACAAAGAGAAGCAAATGAGTAGCCAAATTGAATAGGTTAAGTGACTTTTTATCACCACAGAGTACACCGAGGCGCTTTGTGCTACACAGAGTTAAAAATATTGGTTAGTCAGTACTCCTGCTCTTCTCCTTAACTTCTCGGTGGTAAAACAATCACTTTTACGAATAAATCAACTAAATGTAAAACATTGGTA
>NZ_JBHNYT010000062.1:0-217 GCF_054960575.1 Pseudoalteromonas sp. PSi26
ATAATGGGCTTTTAAAATCTTAATGCACAAAGAGAAGTGAATGAGTAGTAAATGAGCAACCAAAATGACAGGTTAAGTGATCTTTTATCACCACAGAGCGCACCGAGGCGCTTCGCGCTACACAGAGTTAAAAATATTGTTAGTCACTGCTCCTGTTTTTCTCCTTAACTTCTCGGTGGTGAAAAATTCACTTTTATAGCACAAGTAAAACGTTGCT
>NZ_JBHNYT010000063.1:0-207 GCF_054960575.1 Pseudoalteromonas sp. PSi26
AATGAGCGGTGGCTCAGCTGGGGCACGGACAATCGCAGCAATTGCAACGAATAACGGTTTTGAATTAAGCCGTTATCGCGCCGCTAAGCTCATGATTAAACTAAAACTAGAGAGCTGCCAAGTGCCACAACATCAATATAACCGAGGTGGTAATGAGCATCTTGAAATCCCAAATTTGCTAGATAGGCAGTTTGATGTAGTTGAGCC